>VYDA01000339.1:0-3063 GCA_009843665.1 Caldilineaceae bacterium SB0675_bin_29
CGAAGGCACCGACGGCCACGAGGCTGACGAGGACCATGAGGCCGTAGTGGAGGAGGGTGGGACGGAAGCCGAGGGCGGCGGCCAGGGTTGGATCGAAGGTAGAGAGTTTGAGCTCTTTGTAGAAGAGGAGGATGGCGAGGAGGGTGAGCACCGTGAGCACCGCCATGACGGTGATTGATTTGGGCCAGAAGACGAGGACGGGCTCCTGGCTTGTGAAGCCGGCCTGCCAGGCCTGGGCGGGGCTGTAGTGGCCGCAGTTGGTGCAGATTTGGGTGAACTCGGCCTTGTCGTCACGGGGGCTGATGCCGAGGTTGCGGCAGTTGGTGCACTGGCGCGTTGTTTCGGCGCGGGGGTCGTCGGGGGTGATGGTGACGGACTCGCAGCCGCTGAGGCAGTGGCTGTTGGTGTTGGCCCAAGCGACACCGATTTCGCCGACCATGACGGCGTCTTCGTCAAGATGGACGTCGCTGACGACGCGGGAGACGAGGATGACGGCGATGGCGAAGAGGAGAGGGAAGGCGAGGCCGAGGGCGGCATCCTGTTTGACGAGACCGGAGCGGTAGATGAGTTCGGTGAGGAGGACGGTGGCGACGCCGGCGGCAGCGGCGCCGACGATGAGCCAGCCGGAGGAGAGATCGGGGTGCCGGCCGAAGACGGAGCCCATGAGGATGAAGGCGACGACGATGCCGAGGAGGACGGTGTGGCTGATGGCGTCGCTGGTAAGGGACATGCCGCGCAGGAGCAGGAACGTGCCGAGCAGGGCGCCGGATACGGCGATGAGGCTGCCGACGATGGTGGCGGTGTGCTGGGGGTTACGCAGGAAGGCGTTGAGGTCTTCGCGGGCGATGAAGTTCAGGAGTAGATGGATGATGAGTTCTTCGAGTTGAAACATGAACGGCAGTGGTCAGTGGTTAGTGGTCAGTGGTCAGTGACTTCATTGGGTGGCGGCGTTGCGGATGGTGTCGAGCTTGTATTCGAGTTTGGCGACGGACTCGGGGGGGAGGGCGTCGGCGATGTCCTGCTGGCGGTCTTCGGCGATTATGGGCAGGGCGAGGTCGTCGGCGTACTGGCGGTAGAGGGCCCAGAGCTGGTGGTTGCGGTCGTCGCGGGCGGCGGCTTCGATGCCGGCGGGGGTGAGCATCCAGGCACCGTTGCTGCGCTGGGCGTGGCCGCGGGCATGGAGCTGGCGCAGGCCTTCGCGGGCGGTTGCGCCGCGGACGCCGAGGAGGAAGGGTTCGGGGGCGGCCAGGTCGGCGCGGCCGTGATCGAGGGCGTAGTGGTAGAGGTCCTGCAGGATGGTCTGGGCGGCGAAGCGGCGGCGGTCGCTGCGCTGGCGCAGGAGGGTCCAGACGAGGCCGCGGCCGGGGGCGAAGCCGAGGGAGACGGCCACGAGCAGGAAGGCGACGACGACGATCAGGGGTCCGGTGGGGATATCGGCGTCGACGGCGCTGACGATGGCGCCGGCTCCGCCGGCGAAGGCGCCGAAGACGGCGGAGAGGATGACCATCTGGCCGAGCTGGTTGGTCCACTGGCGGGCGGCGATACCGGAGGCGATGAGCATGCCGACCATGAGGATGACGCCGGCGAGCTGGAGGCCGAGAACGATGGCGACGACGATGAGGGTGGAGAGCGTCATGCTGAGGAGGTTGACGCGGAAGCCGTTGGCGCCGGCGAATTCGGGATCGAAGGTGATGAGTTTGAACTCTTTCCAGAAGAGGGCGAGGACGATGAAGGAGACGGCGCCGACTGACGCGATCAGGCGGACGTCGCGCTCGATGATGGCAGCGGCCTGGCCGAAGATGAAAGTGTCGAGGCCGGCCTGGCTGGCGTCGGGGCGGGCCTGGATGTAGACGAGGAGGGCGATGCCGGCGGCGAACCAAGCGGCGAGGACGATGCCCATGGCGGCGTCCTGTTTGATGCGGGTGGTGCCGGTGACGAGGCGGATGAACCAGACGCCGAGCCAGCTGGTTACGCCGGCGCCGATGAGGAGGAGGCCGAGGTCGCGGCCGGCGAGGAGGAAGGCGATGGCGACGCCGGGCAGGGCAGCGTGGGAGAGGGCGTCGCCGAGAAGGCTCTGGCGGCGGAGGACGGCGAAGCAGCCGAGCACGCCGCTGACGATGCCGAGGAGGGCGCCGCCGAGGGCGACGGTGCGCAGGGTGTAGTCGTATTCGACGTGGAGGACGAACTGGCTGAAGGGTATGAAGAGGGCGGCGATGAGGGCGGTGGCGGTTATGAGGAGCCAGATGCGGCGGTCGGAGGTGTGGTTGGTCATGGTGGTTGTGAACATCTTTATCCGCGAAGGGACGCGAAGGGGCGCGAAGAAAACCTTTCTTGATCCACGGGTGGCTCTGAATAGTGTAGGCCGGAATTGGTGTGTGTACGAGGGCACCCACAAGGGGTGCCCCTACGGGGGTTGGCGAAAGGCACTGATCGGTGCGGTCCGAAATTGGTGGCTGTGCGAGGGCACCCACAAGGGGTGCCCCTACGGGGGTTGGCGAAACAGCGAGACTTTAGGTAGTGCATTTATTCTTCTTCGAGGCCGGCGATGCGCTGGCCTTCGTGGAGGTAGGCGACGCGGCCGCCGTAGGTCTGGCGCAGGTTGTCGGGGGTGAAGGTGGTGGCGATGGGGCCGGTGGCGACGATTTCGACGTTGAGGAGGGTGACCCAGTCGAAGTATTCGGGGGCGGTCTGGAGGTCGTGGTGGACGACGACGACGGTTTTGCCGCGGGCGCGCAGCTGGCGGAGGATGGTGATGATGGCGCGTTCGGTGACGGCGTCGACGGCGGCGAAGGGTTCGTCCATGAGGTAGATGCGGGCATCCTGGACGAGGGCGCGGGCGAGGAAGGTGCGCTGCTGCTGGCCGCCGGAGAGCTGGCTGATCTGGCGGTCGGCGAAGTCCTGCATGCCGACCTGTTCGAGGGCGTGCATGGCGGATTCGCGTTCGCTTTGCCCGGGGCGGCGGATCCAGCCGAGGCGGCCGTAGAGGCCCATGGAGACGACGTCGAGGACGGTGGTGGGGAAGTCCCAGTCGACGCTGCCACGCTGGGGGACATAGCCGACGAG
>VYDA01000339.1:3073-4676 GCA_009843665.1 Caldilineaceae bacterium SB0675_bin_29
GCCGACGAGGCCGCGGACCTGTTCGTAGGGCTGGCCGTAGAACTGCACGGTGCCGGCGGCGCGGGGGATGAGTTTGAGGGCGGCCTTGATCAGGGTGCTTTTGCCGGCGCCGTTGGGGCCGATCACGGCCATGAGGACGCCTTCGGGCACGCGCAGGTCGATGTCCCAGATGGCGGGTTTGCTGTTGTAGGCCACGGTCAGATCGTCGATCTCGAGGGCCGTAGCCGAGTCGTTTTGCGGGTCACGTCCGCTGTGGACGCTCACGTCGGTGCCCTCCTTGCGGGCGCGGATGGACCGGTTGCGCGGGCTGTTGCCGGTCATTCCATTTGGTAAATTCAGGTCACGCGGCGAGTAAGGCGCCGGGCAGATTTCTTCGTTCTGCCGGCGCTAGCTGTCCGGCCGCGCTCACGGGGGAGGGAGCGCGGCCCTGACGAACGATGTGCGTGACCAGCGCACTGCGGTTACGGTTCTTCAGTTTCACAGTTTGCTGCAAGCAATTCCTCTGGTGGTCGTAAGTCTATGCTGTCCGGCCAGTCGGGGATGGCGGCGGGGGCGCCGGCGCAGCGGTAGGACTGCAGGATGGTGTAGACGTTTTCGGCGATCATGCCGATGTAGGCGCCGGCGAAGGTGCCGGGCATGCCCATGGCGTCGGAGTAAAGCTCGCGCACGCCGACGCGGACGCTGCCGCCTTCGGCTTCGATGGCGGCCTGGACGGCCTCGATGGTATCTGGTGAGATGCTGCTCTCGACGAAGAGGACGGGGATGTTCTGTTCGACGACGAACTGGGCGGTGCGCTGGATGTCGCCGACGCCGGTCTCGTCCTCGGTGCTGATGCCCTGGATGCCGGCCATACGCCAACCGAAGGCGGCACCGAAGTATTGGAAGGCGTCGTGGGAGGTGACGAGGTAGCGCTGGCCTTCGGGCACGGAGCGCATGCCTTCGTCGGCCCAGGTGAAGAGGGTGCGGAGCTGGGCGTTGTAGGCTTCGGCGCGGGCGGTGTAGGTGGCGGCGTTGCCGGGGTCGAGCTCGGCCAGGGTCTGGGCGAGGTCGGCGACGGTGATCTCCCAGTTGCGGGGGTCGAACCAGAAGTGGGGGTCGTCGGTGCCGGACTGGGTCTCGTCGGCGCCGAAGCCGCCGATGACGAAGCCGGCGTCCTTTACGGGTTTGGAAAGGCTGTAGATCATGGTGCCCTGTTCGCGCAGGGCTGCGAAGACGGCGTCGAACTGGCCTTCGAGGTGAAGGCCGCTATAGATGACCATGTCGGCGGCGTTCATGGCGCGGATGTCGGACTCGGTGGGCTGGTAGAGATGGGGGTCGACGCCGGCGCCCATTAGGGGCGTTATGTCGATGTTGGGGACGCCGTCGGTCAGGATTCGGGAGAGGTCGCTGGCCTGGGTGGTGGTGGCGACGATGCGGAATGTGCCGTCGGCGCGGACGCCTGTGGGGGCGGGGGCGTCCGGTTGGGACTGCTGTTCGGCGGCTGCCGGCTCTGCGGCGGCCTCGGCGACGGCGGGTTCGCGGTCACGGCCGCAGGCTGTGGCGAGCAGGGCGGCGAGCAGGAGCAGGAGGACAGTGGGTGTCAGTCTGACGTGTGATTTGGGTG
>VYDA01000043.1:0-3205 GCA_009843665.1 Caldilineaceae bacterium SB0675_bin_29
GGGTGGGGGCCGGGAAAGCCTACCTGCAAGAAGAGGGGTCCGTCCGGTTTGGGCTTGCTGTGAAGCCCCCAGGCGGCAAAATCGCCGACGAACATGTCGGAATGCAGGTCTTCGGGCAGCTCCCAGTCGAAGGCGCCGAGGGCTTCGTTGTAGTCGTCGCGCTGGCGGTAGAGGACACGCTGCTGCTTGACGTGGCCGCGGGCGCGTAGGGCTTTATCCCATTCATCGTAGTAGTAGCGGCCTTCGAGGTAACGATCCTTGTTCTCGACGACGTAGCGTTCATGAAATCCGAGGGGCGTCTCGAAGGGGGAGGTGTGCATTTTGCCCACGTTGACGCAGTGGTAGCCGCCGGCGTTGAGGTCCTCGACCCAGGAGCTGGTCCAGCGGTCGCCGTTTTTGAGTATGCCCGTGGTGTGGGGATAGTAGCCGGTGAAGAGGCTGGCGCGGGCAGGTGCGCACGAGGGCGCGGTGATGTGGCAGTTGGTGAAGCTCACCCCCTCGTGTACGAGTCGGTCGAGGTTGGGGGTCTCCATGTAGTCGAATCCGAGCGCGGCAATGGTGTCGTAGCGCTGCTGGTCGGTGATGATCAGAATAATGTTGGGACGACTGTCGGCCATGGGGTGCGGCTCCTCGGCGCCGGTCATTGCGCCACGGCGGCGCAAAGGGTTTCCTTCTTCTCATCGGCGCGGAAACATTCATACTGGTTGTCGCGCATGTAGCGGCGGGCCAGGTCGATGGCCTGGGCCTCGGTGAGGAAGCCGTCGGAGATTTCGGCCTGCATGACCCTGGTGAACCAGGTGCGCGCCTGTTTGGCGTAGGCGAGGGCGGCGCCGGGGTAGCCGGTATCGCCGCCGTAGAGGAATAGCTTATTGGCGGGGGCAGCGTGCATAAAGCGGCGGACGAACTCCATGGAGCTATAGGGGTTGATGCTCCAGGCCCAGCAGAGGTCGGCGTAGACGTTTGGGTAGTGCTTGGCTAGTGCGACTAACTCTTCGGTATACGGGTAGGCGATGTGCATGAGGACGAAGCGTGCTTCGGGATATTTCGCCAACAGAGGGCAGAGATTGCCGCTGCGGATATAGTCCACGGGCATGCGGCTGTGTCCGGCATAGTAGCCGGTGTGGATCTTCATGGGCAGATCATGCTCAATGCACAGTTCCACGCCCCGGGCCCAGCACCAGTCGCCGAGGCAGAGCCTGGCGGCTTCGTCTAGCTCCTCGCCGTCACGCAGATAGATGTCGAGGGCTTTAGCGGCCTCGTCGCGGCTGCGCTCTTGCCAGCGCAGTGTGCGGTTGTAGGCGTGCTGCGATTTGACGGCGATGGCAGGGGAGGAGGAAGAGGCGAAGATGGTCTCCATCACACGCTGCAGTGAATAGAGGTCGGATACTTCCTGGCCTGTATGTTGGGCGATTTCTTCGTGATTGGGCCTTCCTGAGCAGAAGTCGACCCAGGAGATGTCATAGAAGAAAAAGTCGGGCCCCGAAAGGTCGGGGAGGACGGTCATTGATTTGGCATCGGTCTGGATGTGATCCAGGTTTGCCTCGTCGCGGAGGAGGCGCAGGCGCTCACCGGGTTGGTTAAAGGCGGCGTTCTTCTCCTGGGCGGCGGCGATAGTGTCGGGGGTCAGTTCATCGATGTCGTAGAGCTCTTTGGCGATGATGCTGACGGCTTCGCCGTAGCCGGTATACTGCGCCCTTGCCCAGGCTTCCTGAATTGGGGCAAAGCGGCCGGCCACGTCAGGGTCGGACTGGTCGAAGAGTTTGTCGAGTGCTTCCTGAGAGGCTCCGGCGACGAACAGGTCGGCACCTACATAGTTTTGGAAGAGCTGACAGAGGATGTCCGGGTTCTCATCCAGGTAATCCTGCTCTCCCCGCATATGCTCATGCGTATCGACGAGCGCAGTCTGTTGGATGAAGGCGGCGATATCGGAATGTGAAGGCATGGGCGCTAGCTCGCTTTCAGTTTGGCCTGCCATTGTTTGCGGAATTTGCTCACTTTGGGGCGAATGACGAAAAGGCAGTAGGGCTGGAATCCGTTGTCGCGGTAGTAGTTCTGATGGTAAGACTCGGCGACGTAGAAGGTGTCGAGAGGGACCAGTTCGGTAACGATGGGAGCGTCCCATATCCGGGGGGCGTAGTCGCGGATCATCTCCTCGGATACTCTATTTTGCTCCTCGTCATGGTAGAGAATGATGGAGCGGTATTGGGGCCCGACGTCGTTACCCTGGCGATTGGGGGTGGTGGGATCGTGGGAGGTGAAGAAGACTTCGAGGATTTCTCGAAAGGAGACCACTGAGGGATCGAACGTGACCTGTATCACTTCGGCGTGGCCGGTGGTCTTTGCGCAGACCTGCTCGTAGGTTGGGTTGGGGACGTGGCCGCCGGCGTAGCCGGATACGACCTGACTTACGCCGATCAACTCCTCATATAGGGGTTCCAAGCACCAGAAGCAACCCCCTCCGAGCGTGGCAGTTTCCTGAGCACTTGCTTCATTCGTCATCGTGTCTTCTCCCAAACTCTACTGTTCTGCGGTGGGGACATTCGCCGGAATACGACTGTTGCATACGGGTAGCAGAGACTCGTTCCCTTTTCTGTCGGAGGAAGGCACAGGCGGGGCAATTGGGCCGCATGCAGATGGCTTAGCGGCGTTCACGTTCCTGGTAACTGGGAGTGGCAACTGCGTGTATCTTACCGCAGAAGAAGACCGAGTCCAACCGGGCCGTACTGAAAATGCCCGCCGAACATCTGCCCGGGCCGACTTGCGAAGTGGGCAGGTTGTGTTATGTTTCTGTCGAAATTGACCCGTACCTGACGGGGAACGCGAGTCGCCATTCTTCAACCACAGACAACGTAAACCTGAACTAAGGAACTGTACAATGATTCGAATCGCTGAGATGCTGCCACCACAACCATCGCCACTGTGGACGCTCGTCAAACAGTGCGGCGTAAACTATGCGGTTGGGGCGATGGATATGTCCACGATTGATCACCCGGACCCGGACATGAAGCCATGGGGATTCATGAGCCTGGCGCGGGTGAAGAGCGCCTACGAGAATGCTGGTTTTCGGCTGGAGGTGCTGGAGAGCCGTCCGCCGCTGGACAAGGCGAAGCTGGGATTGCCAGGGCGCGACGAGGAGATTGAGACGGTTTGCGAACTGCTGCGCAATATGGGCCGACTGGGCATCCCGGTCTGGTGCAGCGAGTGG
>VYDA01000043.1:3215-4375 GCA_009843665.1 Caldilineaceae bacterium SB0675_bin_29
GACGGCGACCACAATCCCTGAGCGGGGCGGGGCGCTGGTGTCAGGATTTGACTAGGACGTGATGCGAGAGTCGCCACTGACGGTATACTGTGAGGTAAACGAAGTGTAGCTGTGGGAGAATCTGAAGTACTTTCTGGAGGCGGTGGTGCCGGTGGCGGAGGAAGCCGGGGTAAAGATGGCGATGCACCCCGACGACCCCCCGCTGTCACCGATTCGGGGACTAGGCCGAATCATGCGCAGTGTGGAGAATTTCCAGCGCCTGATCGACCTGGTTCCGAGCCCGGCCAATGGCATCTGCCTGTGCCAGGGCAACTTCACGCTGATGACCGAGGACCTGCCGGAGGTGATCCGGCATTTCGGCGCCCAGGACAGAATCTATTTCGTGCATTTCCGCGACGTGAAGGGTGTGCCGGAGAAGTTCAACGAGACCTTTCACGACAACGGGAAGACGGATATGCTCGCGTGTATGGAAGCCTATCGCGAGATTGGTTTCAACGGCGTGCTGCGGCCCGACCATGTGCCGACGATGGCGGGCGACAGCAACGAGGACGCCGGTTACTCTTCGATTGGCAGGTTGTACGCTATTGGCTACATACGCGGCCTGCGGCAGGCGGTCTACGCGGCTTAGGCTTCTGCCCCTACATTTCGAGCATCCACTGAAAGATCATGTCGTCGAAGTCGGGCAGTTTTTCGTGGCCGAAGTCGGGGTAGATGACGGTCCGTTTGGGTGAGCCGATCTTGTTGAAGGCGGCGTACTGGGTAGACGGCGGGCAGACCTGGTCCATGAGACCGACACCCATCAGCACCTCGGCCCGGATTCGGGAGGCCAGGTGCTGGACATCGATGTAGCCCAAGCGTGTGAAGACCTCCTCTTCGCGTTCGTGGCGTGGGTCGAAGTTGCGGAACCACTCGCGCAGCTCGGCGTAGGCGTTCTGGTCCATATCGAGATCCCAGACGCGTTTGTAGTCGCACAGGAAAGGAAATATAGGTGCGGCGCGTTTTACGCGCGGCTCCAGTGAGACGCAGGCGAGGGTAAGGCCGCCCCCCTGGCTGCCGCCGGTAGCGCCGACGCGTTCGGCGTCGACATCATCCATATCCATCACGATCTGGGCAAGGCGGGCGGTATCGAGGAAGGTGTGGCGGTAGAGGAGATCTTGGGG
>VYDA01000043.1:4385-4663 GCA_009843665.1 Caldilineaceae bacterium SB0675_bin_29
ACCGCCGCCGACATCGACAGACTTTCCGCCGCCCTGGCCGCGGCAGTCCATGGCGGCGACGGTGAAGCCGGCGGCGACGAAGCCGAGCTTGCTCTGCCAGTCGCCGGCGTTGCCGCTATAGCCGTGGAACATAAGCATAGCCGGGTGGGGCTCCTGGGCGTCGCGAGGACGAAGCAGCTTGGCATGGACGCGGGCGCCGCGTGTCCCCGTGAAATAGAGGTGGGAGCCTTCGGCGTAGGGGGCCTGGAAGTCTGCGGGAACCAGCTCCACATCTGGGT
>VYDA01000186.1 GCA_009843665.1 Caldilineaceae bacterium SB0675_bin_29
GCTGTATTGGGATTCGGGTTACAACAACAACCCTTCCCTGGCCGAGTCCTGGGAGGCCGTCAGCGACATCGAATATATCTTCCATCTCCGCAAGGGAGTCCTGTTCCACAACGGCCAGGAGATGACATCGGAAGACGTCGTTTACTCCTTTGAACACGCAATGGATGAATCGATATCGGCCTACGCGGGCTGGCTGTCGCCGGTTGCGAGCGTCGAAGCTACGGACGACTACACTGTAAAGGTGACGCTTAAGGAGCCGTACAGCCCATTCCTCGACGTGATTGGAAGGCCGGCGGTGCTGGTCATGCCCGCGGGCACGTTTGAAAAGGAACCGTTCGAATACATTGGCACGGGGCCCTTCAAATTGAAGGAGTTTGAGCCGGGCGTCAAGACGGAGCTGGTCAGAAATGAGGACTATTGGGAGGAGGGCGTACCCTACCTGGACGGCATCAGCATGTCCTATCTGCTCGACGACGCGGCCCGCGCGGCCAACCTTTCCTCGGATGCGGTCGATTTCATCATGATGGTGCCCGGCGCGTCCTGGGAATCTCTGACCCAGCAGGAATACAAGCTGTTCACCGGCGACACAGGCATCTTCTTCATGTTCACGTTCAACGTTGGGCGGGAGCCGTTCAATGACCCCAACGTGTTGAAGGCGCTGCAGCACCTGGTGGACAGGCAGGTCATGTGCGATGTCTATACCGCCGGTCGCTGTAACCGATTCTTCGCAGGCGACCCCCAGCCGCCGACCAGCCAGTACTATACCGGCATCGAGTACTTCAAGGAGCCGGATATTGAGAAGGCCAAGGAGTACCTGGCCAAATCCAACTATCCGGACGGCTTCGAAGTGGACCTGAATTTCTACGGGGCGGCCTCGGATGAAGGCCAGATCGCCGAGATCCTTCAGATTAGTGCAGCCGAGCTGGGGATTAAGTTCAATCTCCTGGCAACCGACCATGCGGTCTGGGTGGAGAAGGTCTACAAGGGTGAGTTCACCGCCGCCTTGCAGGGCCTCTACGCTTCGAGCCCGGACGACATCTTCTACGGGATCATGCATCCGGAGGGCGTGGCACACGGCTTTGCTCCTAACTTTGACATTCCCGAGTACAACGCGCTGGTGGAAGAGGCGCGCAGGGTAACCGACCCCGACCATCGCCGGGAACTCTATACGGAGGCGTTGACCATTGGGTATGAGGCGGGATGGCCTCTCATCTATCTCTTCACCTATGACGATCGTATGGGCATGCACCCGGATGTCATGGACTACCAGGTCGACGGTCTGGGCACAGTACGTTTTCTGAAGTACGTTTGGCTGGACAGGTAATGGGCTTCAGTCAGATCGAGGAGGACGCGTTTCCCGGAGAGGGGAAGGCGTCCTTCCTTTCGCGGCGCGAGGTCCCGGCTCTGGCCTAGTATGCCCGCCGATCTCGCGCCCTGATTTGTAATTCCACAGTGTGAAAGAGGAGACGAAGCTACATGTCGCGATTTCTGGGTCGCCGTCTGATTCGCGCTGTACTGACCGTGTGGGCAGTTGCGACCCTGGTCTTTCTGCTGATGCATGCGCTACCGGGCGACGTCGTTCTCGTGCTGCTCGATACCGTCGGCGCAGGGTCGCCGGCGGCCGACAAGATGCGCGAATTCCTTGGGCTAGACCGGCCACTTTATGTGCAGTATTTCGATTGGCTGGGAGATATCCTCAGGGGCGACATGGGCACTTCCCTATTGGGCGGCTATCCGGTATGGGATCTGGTCAAATCGCGAATTCCGGTAACCGTTGAACTGGCGGTCCTGACGATCCTGCTTGGGCTTTCAATCGCGATTCCACTGGGCATCGTCGCGGCAGCCAGAAATGGTTCGTGGATTGACCTGCTGGCGATGCAGTTCGGGCAGCTCGGAATTTCGATTCCGAACTTCTGGATCGCCACGATACTGATTCTGGTGGTGGCGGCGCGGCTGCAGTGGCTGCCGCCGTCCGGCTACAAGCCTATCAGCGAAGGCCTGGGGACGAATTTGCTGCATATGATTATGCCTTCGTTGAGCCTGGCGCTCCCCCTGGCAGCGGTGATGACGCGCGTTGTGCGCTCGGCGGTTCTTGAGGTACTCAACCGGGACTACATGAGAGTTGCGCACGCCAAGGGGCTCCATCCTCAGCAGGTACTCTGGCGGCATGGACTAAGGAACGCGGCGATTCCGATCGTGACCGTAATCGGACTGGAATTGGGCTATCTGCTGGGGGGAACGGTACTGATTGAGGAGATGTTTTTCGTGCCAGGGCTCGGTCAGTTAACCGTACGCGCGTTGCTTAACCGGGACCTGCCGGTGCTGCAGGGTGTGCTGCTGCTGTATTCGACAGCCTTTGTCCTGGTAAATCTTGTTGTGGACCTGCTCTATGGCCAAATCGATCCACGAATTCGCTACGAATAACGCCGGGATGGAGGGTACGCTGGCGGCGAGAAATCCGCTGCGGAGCTTCGTGCGGCGGGCAATCCGTCACCGCCTGTTTACGGCCGGCTTTGTCATCACACTGATTCTGATCATCACGTCGGTCTTCGCGCCTGTCTTCGCCACCAAGGACCCATTTGAGGCGGATTTCAGCCAGATGCTTGCCGATCCCAGTCTTGACCATTTCCTGGGCACCGACTATCTGGGGCGCGATCTCTACAGCCGGATCATCTACGGGGGCCGGTTCAGCCTGCTGGTGGCGCTATTGTCGATGGCGCTGTCCGGTCTGATTGGGCTCCTGCTCGGGATGGCGGCCGGTTACCTGCGCGGGCCCGTGGAAACAGGCATCATGGCCTTCATCGACCTGATGTTTGCCATTCCGGGTCTGCTGCTGGCCCTGACAATCTCGGTGCTGCTGGGGCCGTCGACGCAAAATCTGATAATCGCGCTTGCCATTATCTATGTTCCCATCCTTTGCCGCGTCACGCGCGGCGCGGTGATCGCGGTTTCGCAGCTGCCGTACATCGAGAGCGCGCGGGCGATTGGCGGCTCCAACTGGCGGATCATGATGCTCCATCTGTTGCCGAACGCAGGCGCACCCGTCATCGTCCAGATCACGATCGGGCTGGCGTGGACGATTCTGAGTGAGGCGGCGCTGACCTTTCTTGGATTCGGAGCACAGCCTCCCGCCCCTTCGTGGGGGGCGATCCTTGCCGGCGGGCGCAAGTACCTGAATACGCACCCGGAGATGTCGGTGTTTCCGGGCATCGCCATCGCCATCTCTGTACTCGGTTTCAATCTTCTAGGCGACGGCCTGCGAGATCTGCTTGATCCGACCTTGCGAGAGCGCTGAAGCCGCATCTGGGGAGAGAAGGCTCTCCCTGTCTGTCCTATCAATCGACACTGGAGCGCAAGACATGAAGATCCTTGTAACCGGAGCTACCGGACGCATAGGCAGCCGGCTCGTCGCCGAACTTCTGCGGCGGGACCATCAGGTGCGCGCTCTTGTGATGCCGGATGATCCTATGCGGGGTCGTGTGGAGGTTCCGGGTGTCGAGATTGTGGAGGGGCAGCTCACCGAGCGGGAGAGCCTGCGCCCTGCTGTGGAGGGCGTTGACGCGGTCTACCATCTGGGCGCTCATTTGCCCCAAGGCCGCACGTCGGATGAGCTGTTCGACACCAATGTAGTCGGGACGTACAATCTGCTGGAAACGCTTGTGCCTCATGCAAGCCGGATCAAACGATTCGTTCTGGCCAGCACCGACAACGTCTATTGGAATCCGAATGGGGCGCTCTATCTGCCGGTAGACGAAGAGCATCCCCGTATCAACGACGACCCGTATGGGATGAGCAAGATACTGTGCGAGGATATGTGCTGGGTCTATATGCGGCGCTGCGGCCTGCCGGTGACAGTTCCCCGCTTTGGCGTAACGCTGGCGTGCGAGGAGCTGCTGGACCCCACGTCGATCTGGGCCGACAAACTCTATCTGCCCGGCTTCCTGAAGCTGCTTAAATCCAGGCCCAGCTTGTCACGCGAGGAGCAGGAGACGGTCGAGAATCTGGAGGACCTTGATGCCCGCGATCCCATGTTGGTCATCGCGCGTGACCCGCAAGGGGTGGCAGGGACCGAAATGGTGAACGATCCGCGTAATCTGGCCGAGGGGTTGGTTCTTCTGCTGGAGAATGAGGTCGCGGTGGGTAAGGTCTTTCATCTGATGGCGGGGCAGCCTTTCGCGCACGATGAACTGCTGAAATACATTTCGAAGGTGACCGGGTGGCCGTACGTCGAGGTTACTGTCTCTAAAGTTCTCCACTGGGAACTGAGCATCGCCAAGGCGCGGGCCATGCTGGGGTACAATCCGACCAGGGATGTATTTCAGATGATTGATGAAGGCTGGGCGATGAAATCCTGAAGGGATGGCATTTTGGGGAGGAAACGCACCTCGCCCCCCTTCTCTCCCGAAGTAACCCGCACCGTCCTTATTCGCCAGGCGACAATTGGATAAGTGGTTTGCCAGGCCGGCTACGAGTGCGCGGTCTGTGGGACGGGCGCGTCCAGGGTGCCGGCCAGATCCAGTTCGTGGGCGCGGTGGCAGCTTACGGCGTGGCCTGGGGCGACCTCTTCCAGAACGGGCGTTTTTTCGCGGCAGAGGTCGACGGCGTAGCGGCAGCGGGGGTGGAAGTAGCAGCCGGACGGCGGGTTGGCGGGGTCGGCTAC
>VYDA01000478.1 GCA_009843665.1 Caldilineaceae bacterium SB0675_bin_29
AGCAGAATCATCGCCAACCCGTCGGTCATCCGCTCAGCCAGCACGACCGGAGCAACGACCGAGAAAGGCGCGCCGCTGACATTCCGCACCATGAACGCACGCACAAACTCCCCCACCTTGCCCGGCGTCATCATCATCAGGAAACTGATGCCGTAAATGCGCGCGCTCTGGCCGAAACTGATCGGCGTCCGGATCAAGCGCAGGTACCAGTGCCACTTCAGCAACCGCACACCAAAGTTCACCAGCGTCAACCCCAGCGTCGGCGGCAGCCATCTCCACGGGAACTCGGCCAGCACCGCCGACAGCTGGCGCCAGTCCCCATATACGATCAGTCCAATGTACACCAGCAGGGCCAGCAGCAGTGACCAGAGAAACTGTACCCCCAGCCGTTTTCGATCCATGTATCATCCGTCAATGTGAGCCAGGCACATGTAAAACTGTGACCCCGCCCGCGTAGTGCGGCAATAATACCCTCGCCCGGCATGACTGCTCTACCTCGCCCGCCGAGAGGAAAGATACCGACCGCAATCAAATTCTTGCTAAGGCACCAGAGTGTGTGAACTGTCGGCAGGCCCCCAGAAGTTGAGTACGGTGCGGGCAAAGGCGTCTGGCCTCTCCAAGTGGACAGCATGCCCGGTCTCCGGCACCATGACCAAGCGCACCCTTGGGTTACTCTGCGCCATCTGCTGGTTAACCGCAACGAAACTCCTGTCTTCCGCGCCAACCAAGAGCAGAGTGGGAGCCTGCAAAGAGGGCAACCGGTCGTGGAGAGGCGGTTGAGCCCCTGTACCCATGCCTCGCAAGCTGTTGGCCAGCCCGTTCGGCCGGTTCTGCAAACGTTGTTCCTTCAGCTGTCGGCGCTGTGCGGTAGTCAAGTTCCTCCTCTGGCTACTCCACAGCGGAAGTGCCGTCCAGTAATCCACGAACGCCGCGATCCCGTCCCGTTCGATTCGGTCGGCCAGCGCGTCATCTCTGGCACGCCGTTGGGTCCGTTCTGTCTCCGACGCGATGCCCGGCGAGGTGCCCACCAGAGTCAGAGAGCGCACCTGCTCCGGGTAGCTGAGGGCAAAGAAGAGAGCAAGCCGCCCACCCATCGAATAACCCAGAAGATGCACTGCCCCAACGACCGATCTGTCCAACAGTGAATTCAGGTCGTTGGCCGCGTGAGTCATCTCGTAGCGTTTCGAACCGCTGGGATGGGGCGATCGGCCATGTCCGAGCAGGTCCGGAGCCACCACATAGTACCCAGCCGCCGCAAGCCTCTCCCCCGCCGCGGCCCAACTCCCGCCATGCCCAGTGAATCCGTGCAGGAGCAGAACCGGAGGATCCCATTTGCTGCCCCAACTGTGCAAATGATACGAGGGAACCGCCGTCGTAGGCAGAGTCACTCAGCCTGTCCTGCAACCTGACATCGCGGCACCGCGGTAGTTGAGGCTACCTGAAACGGCCCGTGCCGCCCCTCTGAATGTCAACCCCACCGGCCGCTCTCCGGCTCCGAAAGCGGAAACCCTTCGCCCACCAGTTCCTCGCCGTCCCCAACAGTAAAGTTTGGAATCAAGGGATGGCCCGACGCCTGGTCCAACTTGACCCTCACACCCTCTGCCATGAAGATCATGACATGGGCGCGGCGCTGCCGGTTGGTCACATTGGCCGGCGTGGCGTGAAAATTGAGGCAGTGATGGAACATGCATTCGCCCGCTTTCAACTCTACCGGCTTCCCGATGGACGCGGGTTCGTAAGCCATCTTCTCCCGAACCGTCTCCTCAATTTCGCGTCCTTCTGCTTCGGCCTCAGCCCGAGCTGCCAGTTCGGCAGCGTAGGACTCCAGGCCGAACCGCGGGTCCTTGTGGCTCCCTGGCACCACGTGCATGCAGCCGTTCTCAGGCGTTGCGTCGTCTAGTGCAAGCCAGCAAGTTACAATGCGCGGCTCTCTCAATGGCCACAAGTAGAAGTCCTGATGAAAGCGAAAATGACCATTCTCCTCCGGCGGCTTGGAGATGATCTGATCGTGCCACAGCCGCACACGCGGCGTGTTCATCAGGGCGCACGCCACGCCCGATATCACTGGGTGATGGAGCAGTCGCTCATATGAGGGCTCACGTTTAAACATGTTGACGTACTGAATAATGGCACGCGGCTGCTCCTTCTCTTCGCCCTCCATCATAGCACCCCGCCTGTGCCCAAACTTGAACTCTACTTCCGAGTCATCACCGCCGGCCTTTTCGATGGCGATTACATTGTCCAACCCAGCGCGCAATTCCTCGACTTCGGTCATTTCCAACACGCGACCGTATCGCAGGTATCCTTTCTCGTTGAAATAGTCAATCTGCTCCTGGTTGATCATTTTTGGCATTCCTTGTGCGTTAGAGTGATGTCCTCAAACAATGAACTGACTGCCCGCCGCGAGATTTTTCCCGAAGCGGTTTCTGGCAACGCCTCAACGAATCGAATATGTTTGGCTGAAGGCTGCTTGTAACCGGCCAGACGCCCCCGGCTGAAGGCCAGGAGCGCGTCGCGGGTCACGCTCTCCCCCGCATGCAGCTGCACCGCAGCCGCACAACGCTGTCCCCATTCCTCATCCGGCAACCCGACCACGCAGACCTCGGCCACCGCAGGATGTTCCCGTAACACCGACTCCACCTCGACCGGATAGATGTTCTCCCCGCCGCTTACGATCAGGTCCGTTCGCCGCTGCAGGACATACAGGTCGCCGTCGCCGTCAAGGCGGCCCATGTCGCCCGTATGCAGCCAACCCTCTCGCAGAGTCGCTGCCGTCGCATCTGGATTGCGGTAATAGGCCCTCGTAACTTGCGGGCCGCGCACCAGTATCTCCCCAGTTTCCCCCGCTGTAACAGAGCTTCCATCGGCGTCAGCAATGCGCAGCTCCGTAAACAACAGGGGCCGTCCTACACTTCCAGGCTTCCGTCGCACATCCGCCGGCAATGCCGTAGCCGCCTGCGTAGCCGTCTCCGTCAAACCGTAGGAAGGAGTGACGGGCACGCCAGCTTCAAGAGCGGCTCTCAGGAGTTCAGGTGTGACAGCCGCCCCGCCAATCAGAACCGTGCGCAAGCTTCGTGGCCACTCAGTGATGGGGGAGCTGTGCACCAATCGGTGAAGCATCGTTGGCACCAGCGACGTCTGAGTTACCCTGTCATCGCGCAGGCTACGCTGAAAGGCTTCAATCTCGAAGCGGCGCTGAAGGACGATCGCCGTGCCGTAGAGACAGGAACGAAACACTACGGCCATGCCGCTCACATGATAGAGCGGCATGCAGCTCAGCCAGCGGTCTTCCGGGCCTACGCCCAAACGGAATGCAGAGGCAGTGGCGCTCCAAAAATGGTTGGCAAAACTGAGTTGCACACCCTTGGGTTTCCCTGTCGTCCCGGAAGTGAAGACAATCGACTGAACCTGCTCTTCATCTATTTGGACCGACTCCTGCCACTTCCTGCCCGCTTCACTCCTGTTCAAAGATGCGTCCCCGGCCAGCTCTGCCAGGGAAACTGTCTGCAGAGGCTCTGCCAGGACTGTCTGAATGTCCGGTATCGGGGCCGGCCATCGACCCCCGTTGACGCCGTCCGCGCCAGCCAATTCCTCATCCGCCACCAGAAGCGCCGGCTCGACCAGGTTTACCTGTCGCGCAATCTCTGTAGCTGTCAGCCGCGTATTCAGAGGAACGAGTATGGGTAAACTAAGAGAGAATGATATGATAAGAACGATAGCCTAGACGCTGTTTCCCATAAGCGCCGCCACTCTGTCGCCAGGTTGGATCCCATGCGCCGCGAGTCCCCCGGCCTGCCTATCTGCCAGGCGGTCCAATTCACCGTAACTGACCGTCCTCCCTTCAATAAGTAAGGCCTCTCTGCCGGGAGTAGCCAGCGCACGCCAGCGCAACCAGTCTTTCTTCATCGAAACCATATGTAATTCATACCGCTCTGACTAGGGATTACTTTATCAAGGCTCGCTGACATTTCCATCCAACCAGCCATCCCACCGTAGGGGCACCCCTTGTGGGTGCCCTCGTGGACCGACAACATGACGGGATCGCGGATACCAGGTCAGACAGACGTCAACGACTCCTGGTGCTCTCCTTGACCGCCTCACGGCCTCCAGGGAAACTGACGGAAATCCGGCCTGCGTTTCTCGTTAAACGCGTTTCGTCCTTCCTTACCTTCTTCCGTCATATAAAAGAGCATCGTGGCGTCGCCAGCAAGAACCTGAAGCCCAGTCTGTCCATCCAGGTCGGCGTTGAATCCCGCCTTAAGGAATCGAATCGCGATCGGAGACTTGCGTAGAATCTCCTGGGCCCAGTCCACGCCCTCCTCCTCCAGCGCCTCCACCGTCGGCAGCACCTTGTTCACCAACCCCATCTCTAACGCTTCCTGCGCCGAATACTTGCGGCACAGGTACCAGATCTCCCGCGCCTTCTTCTGGCCCACAACAGAAGCCAGGTACGACGCCCCAAGTCCGCCGTCAAAGCTGCCCACAATAGGCCCGGTCTGGCCGAAGACGGCGTTCTCCGAAGCAAGCGAAAGGTCGCAGATCACATGAAGCACATGCCCGCCCCCTATTGCGAAACCGTTTACCAGCGCGATGATCGGCTTGGGCATATTCCGCATGATACGCTGCATCTCCAGCACATTCAGC
>VYDA01000041.1 GCA_009843665.1 Caldilineaceae bacterium SB0675_bin_29
CGAGTCACGTATAGTTGCAGGCGCCCCAATCGGAGGGCGTTCAGGAGCGAGAAGACTCCAATGAAGTTCGATTTCCCCGACCCATTTGGCCCGATCAAGACGTTTATCCGGCGAAGCTCTAAATTCCGAATCGATGCGATGCTCTTGAATCCCTCCACTGAGATGTAGTCGAGCACGCTTTACTCCTCATCCTCGTAGAGACGCCAGCCGGGCAGTTCCACGTCTTGTCCGGAGATGGCGCTGAGCGGCAGCTTCAGGAATTTGCCTTGGGCGCGCATTGCGATGGTGCCGTCGGGGAGATAGATTTCGCCGCAGCCGGTGAACATACGGCGGTTCCGGGTCAGGACGCGGCCGCGGGCGCTGACTTCGGTTTCGAGCGGGACGGGATGCAGGAATCGTGTGGTCAGCTCGGCGGTGATGCCCCAACGTTCCACGTTTATGCCGGAGCCGTAGTTGATGGCACGGGCGATGGTCTCGTCGAGGACGCCTGTGAGGACACCGCCGTGCATGCGGCCGGGATAGCCCTGGTGGCAAGGCCGTCCAGAGAAGAGGGCGAGGAGTTCGGCGGCGCCGGCTGCGGAGGCGGTTTCGTAGAAGCGCACTTTCACGCCGGCTACGTTTTCCAGGCCGCAGACAAAACAGTAAGCGCTGTTCGGTTGCTTTTGCATCACACCCAACTGGAAGGCTGAAACTCGCCGAATGCCGCCCTGAGGGCGTCGCAAATCTCGCCAGTGGTGACGTCGCTCTCCACTGCTTCGATGAAGAGCGGCATCAGCGGGGCGCCGGGCGTGCGTGCGGCTTCCTCAATGTGTCGGAGGATGGCGGAGGCCTTGTTCTGATCGCGTCCGGCGCGTAGCGCGGCGAGGGCCGCGATCTGCTCATTCTGCACGACCTCGTCGACGTGCAGGGTCTCTTCGGGGAGCGTTGCTCCGCCCTGGTAGCTGTTGAGGCCAACAACGGTCTGGTCACCGCTTTCGATGGCGCGCAGGGAGGCGTAGGCCGACTCCTGGATTTCACGTTGAATGAAGCCATCGGCAACGGCCTGCATGGCACCGCCCATTTCGTCGATGCGTTCAATGTAGTCGCAGGCCTGGCGTTCAATTTCGTCGGTCAGCCATTCAATGTAGTAGCTGCCGCCGAGCGGGTCGACGACGTCGCCCACGCCGCTCTCACCGGCGAGTATCTGTTGTGTGCGGAGGGCGATTTCGACGGCTTTCTCGGTGGGTAAGGCGAGAGCCTCGTCCTTGGAGTTGGTGTGCAGGCTCTGGGTGCCGCCCAGGATTGCGGCGAGGGCCTGGACGGTAACGCGGACTATGTTGTTGTCCGGCTGTTGGGTGGTGAGGGTACTGCCGCCGGTCTGGGTGTGAAAGCGAAGCCGCCAGCTCTTGGGGTCTCTGGCGCCGAAACGCTGGCGCATCAGCTTTGCCCAGAGGCGGCGGGCGGCACGGAACTTGGCCACTTCCTCCAGAAAGTCGTTGTGGGCGTTGAAGAAGAAGCTGATCTGGGAGGCGAACAGGTCCACATCAAGCCCGACGTTGATCGCCTGTTGAACGTATTCGACGGCGTTGGCAATGGTGAAGGCAACTTCCTGGACGGCACTGCTGCCAGCTTCGCGAATGTGATATCCGCTGACCGATATCGTGTTCCATCTGGGCAGATGCCGGGCGCAGTAGAGAAAGAGGTCGGTCATCAGACGCATGGAGGGCGCGGGCGGGAAGATGTAGGTGCCGCGGGCGATGTACTCCTTCAGGATATCGTTCTGCACTGTGCCACGCAGTTTTTGCGGGGATACGCCCTGCTCGCGGGCGACGGCAATTACCATTGCCAAGAGGATCGCGGCCGGCGCGTTGATCGTCATGCTGACGCTGACTTCATCCAGGGGGATGCCATGGAGAAGCGTGCGCATGTCCTGCAGGCTGCTGATGGAGACGCCGACCTTGCCCACTTCGCCCTGAGCGAGCTCGTGGTCGGCGTCATAGCCGATTTGGGTAGGGAGGTCAAAGGCCACAGAGAGTCCAGTCTGTCCCTGTTCGATCAGGTAGTGGTAACGCCGGTTGCTCTCGGCTGCCGATCCGAAACCAGCGTACTGGCGCATAGTCCAGAGGCGGCCGCGATACATATTGGGTTGTACGCCGCGGGTGAAGGGGAATTCGCCGGGGAAGCCGAGTTTTCGCTGATATTCGGAGGCGTTTGTGCCGTCTGAGGACGTGTCGGAGGGTGTGTAGAGAGGTTGGATGACGATGGAAGGGCTGCTGGTCGTGAACTTCGCTTTGCGCTCGGGGAAACGACTGACCACGGGGGCCAGCGTGTTTTGCTGCCAGGCCTGTTTCAGGGTGGACAGTTTGCCAGGGTTAGCGTGCGGGTGCGAGCCATCGGGCTGCGGCTTGCCATTTGGTTTATCCATCTCGATACACTCGGTTGGCGTGCCTTGAATCAAGAAGAGGTTACATTTCCAGCCGTCCGGCCAGGGCGTTACTGAGGGTCATTTCATCAGCGTACTCGAGGTCGCCGCCGGTTGGCAGGCCGCGGGCCAGGCGGGTTACGCGCACACCCAGGGGCTTGATGAGCCTGGCAATGTACATTGCGGTTGCTTCTCCTTCGAGATTCGGATTGGTGGCCACCAGAAGCTCCCGGGTTTCAACGTCATCAGCATGTCCGCCTGGATGGCCGGGCTGCAGCCGGTTGAGCAGTTCGCGAAGCTTCAGGTCGTCCGGGCCAATTCCTTCCACGGGCGAAATCGCACCGTGGAGTACGTGGTAGAGACCCTGGAATGATCCGGTACGCTCAATGGCCTGGACGTCGAGAGGCTCTTCGACGACACAGATAATCGACTTGTCGCGCTGGTCGTTGTCACAGATTGCGCAGGGGTCCTTGTCGGCGATGTTGTAGCAGAGGCCGCAGAATAGCGTTTCGGCCTTAAGCTCCTGCAGGGCGGACGCCAGGGAGAGCGCGATCTCCTCGTCGTTGCGCAGAAGGAAATAGGCAAGGCGGGAGGCGGATTTAGGGACGAAGCCAGGCAGGCGGCTGAAGGCGTCGATGAGGTTGGAAACAGTTTGCGCGAGCGGCGCCATTGCGCGTTCCCCAGGATGCCAGCTGGTTCAGAATCCGAGGCCGGGGAAGTTCAGGCCGTCGGCGAACCCTCCCATGCGCTCTTCGGTGAGGGACTTTACTTTTTCGGAGGCGTCGCCGATGGCTGCGAGAAGCAGGTCTTCCAGCATTTCCACGTCGTCGGGATCGACCACTTCGGGTTTGATACGCAAGGCCTGTACGGCCTGGTGGCCGTCCATATCCACTTCGACCATTCCACCGCCGGCGCTGCCGGTAACGATTTCTGCGGCCAGCTCCTCCTGGGCCTGTTCCATATCACCCTGCATTTTGCGCACACGCGCTGCGAGGTCGCCGCCCATACCGCCGCCGAGTGAACCGCCGGCAGGCATACCGGGGGCGCCGCCTCCAAATGGGTTGTTGCCGCTTCTTGTTCTGCGATTCCTCTTCTTCTTGGCCATAGAGTCTACTCCATTCGCAAGATGTAATGTGCTGCCCTAGGGTTGGTCCTCTGCCTGGCGGCCGTCGCTTACCTTGGCACCCAGTTCGGTTACGGCGTACTCCAGCAGGGGATCAGGCCCGTTAGACTCTGTTTCCTCGACGGCGTGCCCTGCAGCAGAGGGGATTGTGGCCTTTTCGCCGCTCTGACAGATGAGCGTAACCTGCTGGCCAAGTATTTCAGCCAGAATACCTGATATGGCATCCTTGGTTCGGGCCTCTGAGATCACGCCTTGGGTAAAGGAGTTGTTTCCAAAGGCGATTGCCACTGCGTCGCCGCCGATTGCGAGATCGCGAATGGAGCGCAGAGAGGCCTGTTCTTTGGGCCCGCACCGTTCGCGGACGGTAGCCATGAATTCGTCCCAGCGGTCCCTCAGCCGTTGAACGGCCTCGGCGTCCAGCGGCGCAGCGGACGTTTGTTGGGCAACAGGACTGCTGGTGGGGCGCGTGGCAGGCGAAGTCGTGCCCTTGGCGGCTGCCGGGGATGTTGGGGACTGTGGCTGAGCTGCTGCCTGGACGGGCGCTGTCGCAACCGGCTGCTGCCGGACGCCTTCGATGAGTTCGACCAACGCCAACTCAAGGGGAAGCTGGGGCTGGAAACCTCCCTTCAGCTCACCCATGGCCTGGCTGAATCTCTTGATGGCCCCGAGCGTATCCGCGTTCTCTATTTCTTGCGCCTGCTTTTGCATCGTGCGGACGGTATCAGGAGCACAGTCTTCCAGCAGGGCGCCGTCGCCAACCATCTGAATGAGCATTACGCCGCGCAGGTGTTCGACGACCTGGGCCACGAATTCATTGAGGCTTCCTCCCTTGAGGAGCAGGTCGCGGATCAGCGCCAGGCCTGCCGAGACGTTTCTGGCGGCCAGTGCGTCCACAAAGGCGGCCACGGTTTCAGTGGCGGCGCTGCCCAGGACCTGTTGTACTTGCTCCAAGGAGATTGCCAGGCTGTCATCAGGGGAGGCGGCTGCGCCGTAGCTGGTCATCTGATCGAGCAGACTAACAGCGTCGCGCATGCAGCCCTGCGCGCTGCGGGCGATGGCGAAGATTGCCGCCTCCTGGACTTCGAAACCTTCTTCTGCGGCGATATAGGTGAGATGG
>VYDA01000152.1 GCA_009843665.1 Caldilineaceae bacterium SB0675_bin_29
GCACATGGCGGCTACGCATTTCTGTATGAGCCGTTTGACGTGCGAACGGAGAGGCTGGCGGTGCGACTGCTGCGTGACAAGGCGGGGGTGCCGGAAGAGGGGTTGAACATCCTTCACCTTTCGGACACGCATTTTAGAGGGGCGGACCACCGTGAGCATGCGAAGATCGAGCAGGTGCGGCGGGCGACGGTGGGCGAGCAGATCGATCTCCTCATTCATACGGGTGATTTCCTGCACAGGGACAGCGGACTGGACAATGTTCTGGCGCTGATCGACAGCATTCCCAAGCCCCGTCTGGGGGCATATGCGGTTACGGGCAATCATGACCATGTCTTTTACAACATGAGAAGGGCGCCGCAATACTCTTGGCGACTTTTCCGGGCGCGGGAGGCGGAAAACGGTGCGAACAGTGGCGCCCGTTACTCTGCGGAGAAAGCGAAATTCAGTAGTGCAGGTCTTGGCGACCTGTATCGCTTTGGGCGGTACCTGCTTTCGAATCGCTTTGACGGGGAGCCGGCCGGGGTGAATGACATAGGGCGTTTACGCCGTGCGTTGGAGGAGCGGGGCATGCAGTTCCTAGACAACCGGGCTGTGCGACTGGGTGGGACGGGCGTCTACCTGGTCGGTATCGAGGACTTGATGGAAGGCCAGCCGGACCTGGACAGAAGTCTGGCGGGCGTGCCCCAGGACGCGCCCACGGTACTGCTGTCACACAATCCGGACATCGTCGAGGCTGCGACAGCCGGTCGCGCCGACCTAATTCTTTCCGGTCATACGCACGGCGGGCAGATCGTTCTGCCGTTAGTTGGCCCCACATACACGCAGACTGAGCAGTTGTCGCGCGGTGAAGCTTCGGGTTACTGGCGACGGGGCAGGACGCAGGTCTATGTGCATCGCGGGCTGGGAGAGGGTGTCCCGGTGCGATTCGGTGCGCCGCCGCATGTCACCTTTGTCCGGCTGCTACCGGCGCGGCCGAGTTTCCCCTATGGGGGGAACGGGCCGGAACGATGACAGGGGATGATTGGCCGGTCAGTTTTGGACGTTGATCGAGACCAGGCAAGGAGTGGGGTAGTTGCTGCTTGTATCGACGACGGTGAGACGGATGGTGTAGGCGCCGTTGGCGACCCCGGTGCTGTTGAAGTTGCCGAGGGTACCGTTTTCGACGGGCCCTCCTTTGGCGCCGCCGCTGCCTGATCTGTCGCTGCCGTCGAACCAGGTGAAGCCCTGGGAGGCGTTGGCGCCGGGCGCGACCTCCAGCTTATAGAAGTTGAACCGTTCGTGGGTGGCCCTGCCTGTAATCGGGACCAAGCCGCTGACGGTCTGATCGATGCCGGGAGAGAAGATGGCCAAACGGCTGTCGGCGCAGGTTACCGGGACGATGGCCGGTGGCGGCGGTTCCTGCTGGGGGGGAGGAGCAACCTCCTCCGGCTCCTCGGTGGGCGTTGGCGAGGGTGTTGGCGTAGGTGTAGCCGAGGGAGCAGCGGTAGGTACCGGGGTCTGGGTCGGCGGCGGCAAGGGCGTGCTTGTGGCGGTCGGGGTCAGGGTGGGCGTAGCGGTCGAAGTAGGGACTGCCACTGTCGCGACCGGGGCGGCACCCGGAGCAGTTTCGTCGGAGCCGTCGGCGTCGCCGGAGCCGCCGACGTTGTCTGTTTGCCCGTTTTGTCCGGCACGAGTTCCGTCGATCGTTGAGGCGATCCTGTCCTGAATGGACTGTAGAGCGCTCCCGATCTCGCCGCCCATGGTTCTGAAGCTCCAGACGATCACAAGTACAACGAGGACAATGAGTACGGCTGCCGCAACGGGCACGAGCCAGTCGCGGACGGATTCGAAGAACTCGGACATGCGGGTCGAGAAGGCCGTATATTCGAGATCCACGTCCTGGGGACGGTAGTCTACGGGGCGAACCGGGGGCAGCCTGACGCCGGTACTGGTCCCTGCCAGTGTACGGGAGAGGCTGTTATCGGCCATGGCCCGCCGGCGGTCGATCATCTGATTGGGGTCGAGATTGAGATAGTAGGCGTAGTTTCTGAGGAAGCCGCGGCCGACGACCTCGCCCGGCAGAAGATGCCACTCGTCTGCTTCGATGGCGGCCAGATATTTCTGGCGGATGCGGGTGGCGTGTTCGACTTCAGACAGCGGGATTCCGGCGCTTTCGCGGCGATCTCGCAGAATTGCGCCCAGGGATTGCAGGGACGGAAGACCGGCGACCTGGCCGCCGGTTCCGCCTTCTGGAGACGAGGTTGGGGAGTCAAGGAAGGTGGCGTCTTCGCTCATAGTCAAGGTGTATTTTACACACGCGAATCTGTTCTATCAAATTCTACGTTTTTGCTTTTGTTCTCTTTCTGTAATGGATGGGAATATGCGGGAAGTTGGTGGGAGAAGTGACCTAAAATCGTTCGTTGACCACCGGCAGTTTCGGAAAAGTGTTGACAATCCAATTGCAGAGGGTACAATTTGGGCATTGCGAAATGGGCTCCCTGGACGGTTGGATTCGGCTAGCGCTGGGGCTTGGGCATTTCTTATGAGAGCCGAAGTGGACGAAGGTTGGCAATATGGTCAACCTTTCATGCGAAAATGCGAATTGTTCTGATACGCAGATTGCAGCGTGTTTTTCTCATTATCAGCGTCATCCTCTTTGGGGGCATCGTTTATCTGGCTGCGACGGGCGTGAACTATTTGCTGCCTAGTCCTATTGAACAGCTCACATTGATCACGCCAACGCTTACGTCGGCCACACCTACACCGGAACGGGAAATGGTCGCTCTGATCAGCGGTCACGCCGGATACGATTCCGGCGCAATCTGCGGGGACAGCAACGCGCCTACATTGGTGGAGGCCGAGGTAGTGGCGCATATTGCGGGACTTGTGCAGTTGGAGTTGGAAGCAGCGGGACTGGATGTCATGCTGCTGGAGGAATATGATACCCGGTTGGACAGGCTGGACGCCGACGTACTGGTGAGCCTGCACGCGGACAGTTGTATCGCTGCCAGCGGCTTCAAGGCTGCCTATCCGTTGAACAGCGCGATTCCAGCAACTGACCGAAGGCTGGTCGACTGCATCAACAGTGAGTACGCAGCGGCAACGGGCCTGCCACTGCACTTCCATTCGATCACGCACGACATGACCTACTACCATGCGTTTCGCAAAGTCTTGCCGACGACGCCGACAGCGATCCTGGAACTGGGTTTTCTGGGCGGTGACGCCAGACTGCTTACTGAGGAGCCGGAGCTGGCGGTCGCGGGCATCAGAGAAAGTATCTTCTGTTTTTTGCAGGGCCAGGGCGGAGAGGGCGAGCAGTAGAGGACACGGACAGGCGAGGTCGAGGGCGACTACCGGTCTGTGAAGGGGACGGAGGGAGGCAGCGTCCTGCGGGCGGTCGGAAACAAGTGTTGGGGGAACGCCCAACAAGCGTAATATTGGTGCAGGATAAACTAAGTGAATTGGAGGGGGCAGCCTAGCTGCGCTCTGCTCAAATGGGTCAGGCGGAGACTGCGACCGTCTGGCCTTGTTCGTTCAGGGCCTCGACCTGATCGTACAGGAAGCAGGCAACGCGGTGCCCATCGCCCACATCGGCAAATGAAGGCTCGTACTGGCGGCAGATGTCCATTACCTGCGGACAGCGGGTGTTGAAGTTACAGCCGGTTGGCGGTTCAGCAGGGCTGGGAACGTCGCCTTCGAGAATAATTCGCTGCCTCTTCTTTTCGACCTGGGGGTCGGGAATCGGCACGGCGGAAAGGAGAGCCTGCGTATAGGGATGGAGCGGGTTTTCGTACAGTACCTCGCGGTCGGCCAGTTCGACGATTTTGCCCAGATACATCACGGCGATGCGGTCGGAGATATGGCGTACGACGGAGAGATCGTGGGCGATGAAGAGGTAGGTCAGGCCCATTTCGCTTTGCAGGTCTTCGAGAAGGTTGATCACCTGGGCCTGAATCGAGACGTCGAGGGCTGAAATCGGCTCATCGCAGACGATAAATGAGGGGTTTACCGCCAGGGCGCGGGCTACGCCGATGCGCTGGCGCTGGCCGCCTGAGAATTCGTGTGGGTAGCGGTTGATGAAGTAGGGATTGAGACCGACGATTTCAAGGAGTTCCTGGACGCGTTGCTGCTGTTCGCGGCGGCTGCCGCCGATCTTGTGAACTTCCAGCGGTTCGCCGACGATGCTGCCGACTGTCATGCGGGGATTGAGGGAGGCATAGGGATCCTGAAAGATCATCTGCATGCGGCGGCGCATGCGGCGGAGTTCACCGCTGTTGATCTCGGTCAGATCCTGTCCTTCAAAGACGACCTCGCCGGCTGTGGGTTCGTACAGCTGCAGAATGGCTCGCCCGGTGGTAGATTTGCCGCAGCCGGACTCTCCGACCAAGCCAAGTGTTTCGCCGCGCATCAGATCAAAGGTGATGCCATCGACGGCCTTGATGCTGCCCACTTGCCGCTGCAAGATGATGCCGCGGGTGATGGGGAAGTGCATTTTCAGATTGCTGACACTGAGCAGCACTTCGCTATGGCCATTATCCTGTGCAGTCGAGACGCCTGCGCTTTCGGGGTTCTGTGTGGTCATGCGACGGCCTCCACCTGTTCGTCGGCGCTTGTGTCATAGATTTCAACATCGGAGAGATCCACCCAGCAG
>VYDA01000211.1 GCA_009843665.1 Caldilineaceae bacterium SB0675_bin_29
GCGGCTCCGGCAGCGTCTCCTCCTTCAAATACTGTACCCGCTCCAATTCGCGGCACATGCGCGCTAGCAAATCCGAGGACATTGGCGTTCCAATCGGTCCCATGAAGTTCTGAATGCAGATTGGAATGCGCAGGGCGTCATTCAACGTCCGGAAATATTCAAAACAGCCATCCGCGTCCGGATGCAGGATATGGGGCGGCATCGCCATGATCCCGTCAGCGCCAACGTCTTGGGCGAACCGGCTCAGCGCCGCGGCCGGCACCTTGTGGCCGTGCGTAGTAGCGGCAACGACCGGTACCTGACCATCCGCCTCCTCGACGACAATTCGAATCCAGCGCTGGCGTTCTTCGTCCGACATCGTCGCAAATTCGCCCGCATTGGCCGGTCCGACGAGTCCGGTCGCACCTGCCTGGATGCAAAACTCCACTTGGCGCCTGAGCGCCCCTTCATCCAGAACAAGATCGTCAGTAAACGGCGTAACGACAATCGCAAAGATGCCGCGCCAGTTCTCGTTCATCACTCAAGCTCCACCAGAGGGAATTTTGATCGAACCGCGGTCAATGCTCTTTTGTCGGCAAAAGCCCTGTTTCGATTTGCCAACGAATGGGAGTTCGGAGATTATCGACTATAGCGCAAGAGCACTTCGACTAGGCGCTTGGACCGGGCTCCTGCATTGAATGATTGTGATGCCCGGCCTCTTCGGATCAGTATACTACAATTAGGTGGCCACCCAATTTACAAGCGAGCGAGAAGAACATGAAAATCACAGACGTAACGGTAGTCCGACTGCAGGGCGAGATGGAGTCTGAGGGCGCCTTCTGGGAAGAACGCCTTGTGCGTCCACTCGACATCTATCCCGAACACAAAGCCGAGGGCCCGCACGAAATGTTCGAAGCCGGCGAAGGCCGCTACAACGTTACCGCCTACTTCGTCGAAATCTCGACCGACGAAGGCGTCTCCGGCCGCGGAGGCCCCCTGCCCTTCGACCAGGCATTTGTCATCCAGACTCAGCTGGCCCCGCTTCTTCTGGGCTACGACCCGCTTGCCACCGAACGGCTGTGGGATCGAATGTACCGCGCCCAAGTGCACGGGCGCAAAGGAACTGAGATGATGGCCCTCAGCGCGGTCGACTGCGCACTGTGGGACCTGAAGGGGAACTGGTTCGACGCGCCGGTCTGCCAGCTTCTCGGCGGCCCCACCAGGACAGAAGTACCGGCCTATGCCAGCGCCTTAGGCTTTTCCATCGATCCGGAGCTTGTCCAGGAGCGTGCCAGGCAGTTCGTGGCTGACGGCTATCGGGCAACCAAGTGGTTCTTCCGCGACGGCCCCACCGACGGCAAAATGGGGATGGAACGCAATCTTCGCTTGGCTCGAACGCTGCGCGAGAGCGTCGGCCCGGATGTGGACATAATGTTGGACTGCTGGATGAGCTGGGATGTCCCTTACGCCGTTCAGATGGCCCGCCGGCTGGAAGAGTATGCACCCCGCTGGCTCGATGAGCGGGTAGAGCGGTACAAAATCGAACAGTACGCCCAGATCCGCAGCCAGGTAAACATCCCTATCAGCGGCGGAGAACACGAATATACACGTTGGGGACTCAAACAGCTCATGGACGCCGGCGCCTGCGACGTCTACCAGCCCGACATCTACTGGTGCGGCGGCATTTCAGAAACGCAGAAGATCCTCGCCCTGGCATCCGCTTACGACGTGCCGGTCATTCCCCACGGCCACTCCACCCCCGCCAGCATCCACGTTATCGCCGCCTGGCCGGAGCCGACCACGCCCATGCTGGAATACCTGATCAAGTGGAACGATGTCCACCAGTTCTTCCTCAAAAGTCCGCTCAAGCCGGTCAATGGAAATGTCAGTGTGCCAACTGCGCCTGGCATAGGCATGAACCTGGACGAGACGAAGATCAAGCAGCGAGATGTCGTGACCTTCTAGAGAGGAGGGGGATGCCTACCGCGGCGTGGTAGGATAGCCCACGGGATCGATGAAGGCTTCGATCAGGTAGGGCCCTCGCGCATCGGCAGCGCGGGCCATCGCCTCTTTACAACCGTCCGGCGTCGTAACTCTCGCAGCCGGAATCCCGTGCGCCGCCGCGATCCTGCAAAAGTCCGGGGCAGGAAACTCAGTTCCAAATGGTTTCTTGCCCTGCCTGATCTGGTGTGATCGGATAAGGTCGATGGCGTTGTCGACGGCTACCACAACTGTCACCGGCAATTCCAGCCTGGCCAGAACGCTCAACTCTCCCAGGCACATCAGCAAGCCACCATCACCGATGAGACAGGCAGCGGTTAAGTCTGGCCGGGCCAGTGCCGTGCCAATGGCTGCGGGTAACCCAAATCCCATACAAGACAGGCCGTTGGAAAGAGCAAAGCTGTTCGGAGTCAATGTCGGCCACTCCAGGCTCCCGAAGATCTTGTGGCTTCCCACGTCCACAGCCAGCAACGCCTCCTCAGGTAGGTAACTGCGCATGCTCTCCAAGAGTTGCTGGGGTAAGAGATGGCCAGGCTGCGGCGCGGGCAATTTCCTGGCAGCCAGCTTTGCGCGAAACTCACGCACCCTGGAATCCCCCCACTGTTCGTCCATACAAAACTTGCCGTCTGCAAGATGCAACAGCGCCCCCGCCATCGGCCCAACCACCTCGACGGCCGCTGGCAATACCGGGTCGTAATTGGCCCAGTTCGCTATCCAGACAAGCGGTACCCCTGCAGTACCTTCTGCCGGCCCGATTATGCCGGATCGCGGCAGAGCAAACTCCTTCACCAGCTCGACTACGTCAAATCCGACCGCGACGACACAGTCCGCTTCCTCCAGGATTTCGTATACAGGATCGGTGCGGGTCAAGCCGATGACCCCTGCGCTAAGCGGGTGATCGTCCGGCAGGGCGCCCTTTCCTTTCGGAGACACGATTACTGGTGCATTGGCTGCCTCAGCCAGCGTTCTCAGCGCACCGTACGGTGCCTCCGGTTCCAAACCCAGCCCGGCCAGAATCACAGGACGTGACGCCTGCGTAACGATGTCTCTCGCTTGAGCAAGTTGCGCCCCGTCGGGCAGGTCTCCCTGCCCAATCAGCTCGCTCTCGCCAAACGACATCTGACGCGCCGCCAGCCCGTTCACCCCTTCAACCGCAAGTTCCGCCTCTTCATTGATAAAATGCAAATGCACAGGACCCGGCCGCCCCTGCATCGTCAGCGCAACAGTCGGCGGCACCTCAACAGCGGCGTTCTGCGGCGTCACCTTGAGAGTGCGCTTCGTGACCGGCGCGAAAACCGCCTGCAAGTCCACCACCTGATGCGTGTAGTGCGGCAGCACCGAGTCAGGCTTTTGCGCCGTAATCAACACCACAGGAGCCCGGTCCAACCACGCGTGACCGATTCCCGGCACCGCGTTCAGCGCACCTGGGCCCAGCGTGGTGAGTACACATCCCGGCTTACCCGTTGCCCGCGAATAGGCGTCTGCGGCAAAGACAGCGCTCTGTTCATGGTGCATCAACTCAAAGCCGATGCCGACGCCCTGCAAAGCCTCCAGGACCGACACAACCTCGCCGCCCGGCATGCCGAAGGCAAGTCTGACCCCGGCTTCATGAAGAGACTGGGCGATCGTTTCTGCAACAGTGGCCATATCCGGAAAATGTCCTTCCCTATCGATCGAAATACTTGCCGACAATCAGTTCCAGGCGGTCAATTACCTCCGCTGGAACCGCCTTCCGGTCGGTTATCAACGCGTCCTGGAGCGCATCGGCATGCGGCGAAGGACCGCTGTCGGCCAGCAGTTCGATGGCTTTGGCAACGGCTTTTACCGCTACCTCGGCATTGTGCATCAGCATCCTGATGACAGCTTCGACCGTCACCGCCTCTTCTGTCTCGTGCCAGACGTCATAGTCAGTCACATGAGCCATACAGGCATAGCTCATTTCCGCTTCTCTGGCCAGGAACGCCTCCGGTGTCGTCGTCATGCCGATAATGTCCATGCCCATTTGGCGGAATACGATACTCTCGGCCTTCGTACTGAAGCGCGGGCCTTCAATCGTTACGAAATTGCCGCCGCGGTGCGCCGTGGCCCCAGCCTGCTCTACCGCCCGCAAGCAGATGTCGCTGGGAAAACTGCAGAAAGGGTGGGCAACGCTTACGTGCACAACCAGCCCCTCAGTCCCCGCCTCCGGGTCGTCAAAGAAACTGAGCCCCCTCAACCTGGTGCGATCGAAAATCTGGTCCGGAATGACAATATCACCGGGCCTGAGACTCTCCTGCAGGCTGCCGCAGGCGCTGACCGCGATAAGATACTCCACGCCCAGCATTTTGAATCCGTAGATATTGGCACGCTGGTTCAAACGCGTCGGGCTGATGCGATGCCCCCGACCATGCCGGGCAAGAAACGCCACCCGCTGGCCGTGTAGTGTCCCCACAATGTAGGCGTCCGACGGTTTGCCAAAAGGCGTGTCCAGTTCAATTTCCTCAATATTGGACAGCGTCTCCATCTGGTAAACGCCGCTGCCCCCAATGACTCCGAAGCGAATCGGCTCTGACATCAAGTAAACTCCGTGTTAATGTGAAAGACCATGCTGGCACTGGTCTCAATTGTGCGGTCGAAATCCCTAAACGCGCAACGTGCCTTCAA
>VYDA01000720.1 GCA_009843665.1 Caldilineaceae bacterium SB0675_bin_29
GGGCGGGGGGTGGGGGGGGGGGGCCCCCCCCCCCACAAGGGGGGCCCGAATAGGCCCGACCGCCCGGAACTGCAGGGACTAGGGACTGGGGGCCAGAGGTTAGAGGCGGCGCTTCCGCTGCATCGGAGTTGATCGCGGACTGGTTATGGCTTGGTGGCTGCCAGAGGTTTACGAGAGCTAACCCTTATTTTGAACTGCAGTCTGGAAAACCTACTTGACTCTAAGAAGCAACTGCCTTACAATCCACTAAATGTAGCATCGGACGAAGCGAATAGAATGAGGTCAGGAGGTGAAGTATGGCCTTCGGATTCTGTGACCTGTATTCGGGCTTTCTGCTGAGTTCATTTGCGCCGACAACGGCGATTTGTGTGTCTGCGTCGACGGACGAATCGAATTGCTGCCGAGAAGTTTATCGCAATGACGGACTCCCCCTCGAAACTAGACTGCATGGGCTCCATTTGAGGGCCCTCGATTTCAGCCTGCCAGAAGGAACCGAGACACGCACCTTTCTGGAATGGGTGCCCCTACCCCTCTGTCCTCTCCACCAGAGCTACACATACGCAAGCGACTTGGCCGCCGCGCGCTATCCAGCGCCCCGCGACACGTCCCAGTCAACTGAACAGGCTCCGCCTCAGCGGGCCATCGCTAGCTGCGATCGATGGTGGGGGGCGGAAGCGCACTTCCTTTCGCCAAGGCAGAACGCTCCTTTGGCCACTTCATTTGCCCACAGACCGACCGCTTGTTGTCCGCCTTCCGGTCCTTTACCAGGCTGGAGCTGCTAAAGATACGCACGTGAAGGCACTGCTATGCCCGCAAGATCCCCTCTTATTTTTCTGCCCAAGGCAAGGGTTTTCGATGCCACGCGTAAATTGGAACCAGAGTTATTCCCTAATGAAACCAGAAGCTTTCACTTATCGAGGGTGTGGGTGAGACTTCCACTTTCCCAGGGTAAAGCTCTGGTGGAAAGCCGTGGCAGCAAAAGGAAACCAGATCAGATTCTCTTTGCAACCTCACTGCGTAACACTATGACAGATTTGCAGGCCGGCGGTCAGTTCGTATGTCCGTCAGTCCTGCATCAATCCAACCAAGATTGGAACTGCATCGAAGCCGCTGCAAGGGCATATTGTCACATTCACCTCTGCCAGGCAGCAAAAAGGGAAACGGTACTTTTGCGGAAAATGGCGATTTTGCAATTGGCCGACTACCGAGAAATATCGCCATCCTTGATACGGGTATCTTACGCAATGTGACTAGGGTAAACCATTCTCCCGTCCCCTTCCTCACTTGAACGGCGAAAGGAGTTAACCGAGGACCCACTACAGATTTCGAAGCCAGATTCTCGTGCAACGCGTTCGTATTCCTGAGAGCCAGTTAGAAGGAGGACTCAGATGCACAAGCACATTTCGGAATTGCAGAAACGGGTAGAGAGGAGAGAGATGACGCGGCGCGCGTTCCTGCGCAATGCGGCCCTGCTGGGCGTGTCCATGAGTTTTGCGCAGACGCTGCTGGCGGCCTGTGCGCCCCCTGCTCCTGCGGCCGCCCCGACACCGTTGCCGACCCCAGAGTTCACACCACCTTCTCAGCCTGCACCAGAACCACAGTCGTTGACAATTGCTTTCCCTTCGAGCCCTCAGAGTTTCGATACCCACTTTTGGACCGGCTGGCGGGATCTCGAACTGTGCAACCTGATTTTCGATACGGGCATATACCGAAACCCGCAGGGACAGGTTCTGAACTGGGCCTTCACGGACTGGTCGACACAGGACTACTATACCTGGCAGTTCAAGGTCCGAGAGGGTATCGAGTTCACCAATGGCAACCCCCTTCGAGCGGAAGAGGTCAAGTTCAGTTTCGAGAGAATGATAGACCCCGAGTTGAACGCCCCCATATCAGCCCCGAGGGTGATGGATCTTCAGCACTGCGACGTTGTTGACGAATACACTGTCAACTTTGTGTGCGGAAACCAAGTGGCCCACAGCCAGATAGGCTGGCATCTGACTGAGTGGCCATTCATGGACCCCGCGCACTACGAAGGACTTTCTGCTGACGAGGCCGGAAAGAGCCCAATGGGGACAGGGCCGTACACCGTCGAGGAGTTTGTGAAGGATGAACGGTACGTCTTTAAGCCCAAACCCAACTACTGGAATGCCGAGCAGCTTTGGGGTGGGGATGGCTCCTCGACGTGGGACAGCTACATATGGAAGATCATCCCTGAGGCGTCAACCCGTGTCGCCGCGGTGGAGGCTGGTGAAGCCGATATTGCGCATCTGATCTCACTCGATGTGGCCAGGTCTTTACCGGGGCCCGAGGCGACAGGCGAGGTTCATGCGGTCCCTGCTCTCACAGACGGACGCATCTTCATGTACATCAATCAGACCTATCAAGATGATTCCAAACTAAAAGACAAGCGCGTCCGGCAGGCATTGAACCATGGGGTCAACTGGGAACAGATCAGTCAGCAGCTCTGGTTGGGTCAGTCTCGCCGCCTGGGCAGCTTGCTTGGCCCCTGGTCTGTACACTTTCACCCGGAGCTTGAGCCATATCCCTATGACCCGGATAAAGCCAAAGCGCTCATGGAGGAAGCTGGCGTCCCGGACGGGTACCCGTTAAAGCTATGGACGTCAAGCAGCGGGGATCCGGAAATACCGCTTACGGCTCAGGCGATCGCTGCCGACTACCAGAAGCTTGGATTCAATGCTGAGGTCGAGACTTACCCCAGCCAGAATCTGGTAAGGGCGTCGAGGGCGAGGGAGGTCGAAGCTGATCTGATGCTATGGAACTTCGGCGGTTCGGCGGTGGAGGCCACGGCAGGGCTGGGTCAGCTGAGACTGGATTATTGGGGCAACATCACCGGATGGGAGAATGCGGAGTTCTACGAACTGTGGGACAGTCTGGGTACCTCAGAGGCGATGGATCCTGAGAGGCGGAAGGAGATTGCCTTAAGGATGCAGGACATCGCCCATGAGGAAGCGGTTCTCGTTCCCCTTGGCGTCGGTATCAGAGCCCATGTCGTCGGCCCGCGGGTGAAGTGGACGCCGCGTTTCGATCAGTTTGTGTATCCCTGGGAAGTGACGCTGGCCTAGCGGTATCTGCAAGAGACAATAGATGTCTTGCGTGAGGTGTCACGTTCTTCCTTCCATCAGGTACGTGACACCTCACTTTTCTTCACTGGAGATACGATGACAGGTTATCTGGTCCGGCGGTTGATCTTGCTGGTGTTTGTTGTCTGGGGCGTAACTTCCCTGACCTTTGCGGTGAACTCCGTGACCGGCGATCCGATGACGTTGATGATCTATGCGACCACGGATATGTCGGTACTGGAGGACTATCGTCGTTCGCTGGGACTGGACCGGCCGGTGCATATACAGTATTTGGACTACATGTACAAAGCGATACAAGGCGATTTTGGGATGTCAATTCGCCATCGTGAGCCGGCATTGGATATGATCCTGCGCCGTTTGCCGAGAACTCTTCAATTGGGAGGGCTAGCATTCATTCTCGCCATGGTTATCGGCTTCCCACTTGGTACGCTGGCTGCCCTGAGACGCGGCACGATCCAGGATGGGCTTACCATGCTTTTTGCATTGGTCGGTCAAGCAGTACCCGTTTTCTGGTTGGGAATTCTCTTAATCATGCTCTTCTCTGTACGATTAAAGTGGCTGCCGGTGGCAGGCTCCGACGGCCCAGAGTATCTGGTCCTTCCCGCCATCGCTCTTGCCGCCTATCCTTTGGCCCGAAATGCACGGTTGGTACGGTCATCTGTGCTGGAAGTTCTAGGAAAAGAGTTTGTTACCACCGCGCGCGCCAAAGGGCTGAGGGGGCGGGTCGTCCTCACACGGCATGTTTTGCGTAATGCCCTTATCCCGGTTTTGACTATGAATGCTCTGGAACTGGGGTCGCTCGTGGGAGGCGCTGTAATCACAGAGAGCGTTTTTGGCTGGCCGGGCATGGGGCGTTTGACTGTAATGGCGATTCAGAATCGAGATTTTCCCGTGGTGCAGGCGGGAATCGCACTGATAGCCACCATGTATGTCGTAGCCAATCTGTTGGTAGACGTCCTCTATGGTGCTCTGGACCCAAGAATCCGGCTGGTGCAAGAGAGATGACATCCCAAAAGACAACAGCGTCACACCTGCAAATTCCATCGCCCTTTTCGCCACGTGAGAAAAGTGAGCTAGCCCGCGTTTGGAATAGTCTGAGCCGCGCAAAACTACCTTTTGTCGGGCTGGCGGTCCTGGCCATTACTATGGTGCTGGCCCTAGGAGCGCCCTTCCTATTTCCCTATGGGTCCAATGAGGTAAATATCGTAGTGCGACTGAAGCCTCCAGCGATCCTGGGTGGCACCTGGGAGTATCCTCTTGGTACTGACGAAGTAGGTCGAGATGTTCTAACACGTCTCGTGTACGGTGCGCGTGTCTCCTTGACCGTGGGATTCGGAGCAACTGCGCTTGCAGGAAGCATAGGCCTGGTTCTCGGGCTGCTTTCTGGCTATTTCGCTGGCATCCTGGATGAAATCATAATGCGCGTCGCCGACATTTTGCTGGGGTTCCCTTTTCTCCTTCTGGCGATGTTGACCGTCATGATGTTGGGTCCAGGCGTGGGCAACATGATTCTTGTGC
>VYDA01000289.1 GCA_009843665.1 Caldilineaceae bacterium SB0675_bin_29
CTCGAGAATCGGCTCGGCCTGTCCGTCGATCTGCCCAGCCGCGTGCATACCGATCTGGCGCCCTCCACCCCCGACGACGTCTCTGAAGGGCCTGGCCTGTGGCAAAAACTGCGCCGCCTCGTTTCCCTCGACAGATCACTCGACTGGGAATCTACGGAACGAATTGTCTGGCACAAGCATTGGTGGGTGCTCCTGGTCCAGATCGCTCTCCCCGGTATCCTGCTTCTCTTTGAGCTCCTGTTTCTGGCCGGCGGCTTCTCTTCATTCGCCGTGCTGCAGCAGCTCCAGACCAGCTTGGACGCGCAGACTCTCCTGCTGTCAGGCGGCTTGGTGACTCTCGCCACCCTGGGCTGGATCCTCTGGGCCGTGACCGACTGGTGGAACGACACCTATACCGTGACCGAAGATAGAATAATTGATATTGAGAAACTGCCCCTCTTTCTCAGCGAGCAGCGCCGTGAAGCACAGCTCAGCGACATCCAGGACATTCGCCTGGAGATGAACTCGCCCCTGAAGGTGATGCTGAACTTCGGAAATATCATCGTCCAAACCGCCGCCGGAGAAGGTGCATTCACTTTCGACCACGTTCCCAACCCCAGAATCGTCAAAGAAGAGATCACCCGCAGGATGATCGCATGGCGGCGCGAGGATGAACGGCGCAGAGCCCACGACCGCAGCAAGGACCTGCCCGACTGGTTCGAAATGTACAATCGGCTGGAATTGGGACAAGCCAGAAATGAGGACTGAGGATCTGGCAGAAGCGAAATGAGAGGTTACCGCACAGGGTAGGAAACTACTCTGGTCTACTTCTCGTAGTGACTAACTGTTAGAATGCACCTTAACTTCCATACGTCAGGCGGTCGATCAACCGCCGCGGCAGCTTGACAACGCGCATCTGGCTTTGCGTCAGATCGATCGGATACGCGACCCGGCGCTGCTCCCACGTCAACTCTTCCAGGTCCAGCAAAGCGTAAGCGGCCCTGGGATCGTTGTCCCTCGGCTGCCCCACACTGCCCGGATTGAGGATCAGGCGCTCCAGCTCCGTCAGTTCCAGGCGCACGCGCTGCCCTTCGTAGGGCCTGAGTAGATCGACTGTCACCGGCGTGCCGTTGCGCCTCCCTCGCCTCGAAAAAATCTTTCTCAGCTGCCAGCGGTATATCGCCGGCTTGTGCGTGTGACCCACCAGACACATTTTGGTATCGAAATGGGAAAAATTCTCCAGGGCTATCTCCGGCGACTGCACATATTCCGACACCGGTTCGCGCGGGCTCGCGTGCGTGATGATTAAACTGTCCGCGCCTTCCGGTTCAAGAGGTTTCGCTGGTAAACTGTCCAGGAATTCACGGCTCGTCTCGTTTAACTCGCTCTGCGTCCATTCAACGGCCGCTCGAGCTAAGGGGTTGAAGTATCTGATATCAAGGCCGGGGCGCCCCAACACCGCCCAATCATGGTTGCCGATTACGCACAAATCAGCCTCGGCCCGGACAAAGTCGACACACTCATTCGGTGCCGGTCCGTAGCCGACCACATCGCCCAAACACCAGATCGCGTCGAAACGGTCCGCAGCATCGGCCATAACCGTTTCCAGGGCGACAAAGTTTGCGTGAATATCAGAAATGATCAGTACGCGCATTTCTTCATCTTAACACAGACCGAATTTGACCTCAAACGGTCACATGTATTAACTGAATATAACTATTTCAATATCAAAGACCCTACCTGAACTATTTCGTTTGCGAAAGAATACTTGACATGAAGGACGACGCAAGCTGTGCATTTCAACGCATAGGCATCCTGCACCACCCGCGCAAACCGGAATCCCTCGATCTGGCGGGTCAAATGGAAAAGTTTCTACGCAGCGCAGGTGTCAATGAAACGTGGCGCCATTCCGCCTGGGACGCCGACGTCATTAAGTCCAGACTCCCCGACGTCGACCTGCTAATCACCCTCGGCGGCGACGGCACGATGCTGCGCGCCGCCCGCCTCGGCGCAGCCTTCAACGTGCCCATGCTCGGCGTAAAGATGGGCAGGCTCGGCTTTCTGGCCGAAATCTTTCCCCAGGACTGGCCATCCCCCTTGGAAAAACTGCTCGACGGCGACTACTGGATCGAAGAGCGGCTCATGGTACGCGCGATCGTGGAAAAAGCCAGCGCCAACGGCGGCGACCCAACTGTTCGCTGCACCTTCGACGCCCTCAACGATGTCGTTCTCAGCCGTGGCAGCCTCGCTCGCATAGTCCGCGTCAGCGCCAATCTCGATGGCGGCTACCTCACCACCTATACCTGCGACGGCCTTATCGTCAGTACCGCCACCGGCAGCACCGCTTACGCCCTCGCAGCAGGCGGCCCCATCCTGCCGCCCGACCTGCGCAATATCCTCGTGATCCCCGTCGCCCCCCATATGAGCATGGACCGGGCAGTCGTCCTCTCCGAAGGCGCCGAAGTCAGACTGCGTGTCTACAGCGACCATTCCGCCATGCTCACAGTGGACGGCCAGTTCGAAGTCGAAGTGGACGATACCGACGAAATCGTCGTCGACAGTAGCCCCTATCAGGCCCGCTTCGTTCGACTTCGCCCGCGCAGCTACTTCTACCAGACGCTCATGGACAAGCTGAAATGATCAACGTGACGCTCACATTGCGCCCCCTGCGGGAGGCCCGCAACTTAGTGGAAAGCATAATCTGATGTCAGACGATTCCAACCAAGCCGATAAGGAGCTCTATCGGACCCTCGATCTAAGCGAAGATGCCGATCAGGAGGAGGTCACGCAGCAGTTCATACGGCTGCAGAAGCTCTACCAGCCCGACACGCTGGAATCCGCCGCCGACCGCGCCTACGCCGAGCAGAAGCTGACCGAAATCGAAAAAGCCTACGAAATTCTCGGCGATCCCGCCCGTCGCGCCATCTATGACGGCAGACCCGCTCCCATCCAGGTAGGCAGCGACGGCGAACCGGAAAGCCTGACCTGCGCCAACCACCCCGACCGGGAGACGCTCCTGCGCTGCAACAAGTGCGGAAAACCAATCTGCATCTCCTGTGCCGTGCGCACGCCCGTCGGCTACCGCTGCAACGAATGTGTCCGCGAGCAGCAGAATATCTACTTCAATGCCCTGGGCCGGGACAACATCGTCGCCCTCGCAGTTGGCTTCGTCCTTACACTGATCGTCGCTCCCATCGTCGGCTTTCTGCTCGGCAGCATCGGTTTCTTCGGCTTCTTCATCGCCTTCATCATCGGTTCCGGCGCCGGTACGCTCGCCGCCCGCATCATTCGCAGCGCAGTGGGCAACCGCCGCGGCCGCAAGCTGCCCCACATGGCCATCGCCGGAATCATTCTGGGCGTGGCGCCTTGGGCGCTTCTCTTCCTCCTTTCAGGTGGCAGAGCATTCCTGATGCTGCTCCTCTTTGCCGGCCTGACCATCGCATCTGCTTTCCCCCAGCTGAGATAGAGCGCCTGCTCGGAACCGGTCCTGCTGTCTGACTGAGCTGCGCGCACAGTCCCGGCGACCCCAATTCCAGGCACAGGCCGGAACGGTCCGGACCCTCCTGTAGGGGCACCCCTTGTGGGTGCCCTGGTGGTTACTCCTGATAGCCCTTCCTGAACCTCTGTAACCCTCCCTGGATAGACCCGGTCTTGCCTTTCTACATTTTCGTTTACGCAAACGCCAACGAGCCCATACAAGACTTCGTCCACAACAGGAAACGGTCCTGCTCCAACACCCGCACCCTACTTCAAAAGGCATCACAGTTCTCGGAGACGCCCGCGGGGGAGCGGGCGCCTTCGCACTGCCGCCTCAGGGCCCGGTAGCCCCAGACCTGACCGGCACCGGGCCATCTCCTTCAGCCCGCCTCAGCAGTACGCAGATCGTAAGCTGTGCCGGTTCTCCGCCTGTATCCTGCTCTGAATTCGCTGACACCCAGAATGATGAGCGCCGCGCTGGAGTGGCCTGCCAGAATCCAGGCCAGCAGTCCGGGGCTTCTCAAACCTCTTCCAGGCAACCCGCCGGTCTCCTGCATCACGAGCGGAGGCACCTCACCTACCGCCACCGGCGTCCGGCTGGCAGTCGTCAGCGCGTATACCAGCCCGCTCCGTCCGGTCACCGGCAACAGTTCCGCCGCCTGCGCGTTCTCCAACGCCGCCAGAATCTCCCACTGGCTGCCGCCGTCAGTGCTCACTGCCACCATGCCTGGGAATTCCTCTGGCCCTTCCACGTCTGAGATGCCTGTCGCTGCATACAGGACCTCTGGCCGCCCCGGATCCACCGCCACATCGTTGATCACAAGGTTGCTGTCATCCACGTTATTCAGCCCCTGATTGACCGCCCGCCATGCCGCGCCGTCCCCGCTCACGAGCACGCCACCGCCTGCTGTGCCCACATAGACCCTCGGCGGCGTCGCGTCGCTCACCGCGACCGCTGTCGGCGCACCGGGCAGATCGTCAACAACCAGCCAGCGCAGACCGTATGCCTCGGCCCGATACAGCTTCTCCGTGGTGCGCACAAAGGCCAGCCCCGCCCCGGTGCTGTCGACCGCAATCTCCAACACCGGCTCCTCCAACAGCAGATGCCCGCTCGCAACCCGGCCCTGTCCCGGCCCCGCCCCGATGTCC
>VYDA01000033.1:0-4184 GCA_009843665.1 Caldilineaceae bacterium SB0675_bin_29
GACTGGCCGTGGTTTGTCTGCAGGTAGAGGTATTCGAAGGTTCGCCCCCAATTTGGGGACGCATCCCGCCCACGACGGAAAGCGGCCCGAAAAATAGGCCTGCCTGTGATATACTGAGAGACCGACTCGGTGGGAAATTGTGACAAGGAGGTTCAACTGAACAGTAACGAACTGGCGCGGAAGATCGTGGAAATTATTGAAGAGAAGCAGGCGGCGGACATTGTCCTGCTTGACGTAAGTGAACAGACCAGCATTGCAACTTATTTTGTGCTGGGCAGCGTGGACAATGTACGACAGGCCAATGCGATACGGGATGATCTGTGGGAGCAGTTGCGGATCGAGCAGAAGATGCGGCCTCTGAACGTCCACGACCTGCGGCAAGAAGGGGGAGGATGGCTCCTGGCCGACTATGGCGATGTCATTTTGCATCTGTTTACGGAGGAGACGCGGCGCCGGTACGACCTTGAGGGGCTGTGGAGCGACGCCCACGTCGTGATGAAGATTCTATAGGGGGAGCAGATTGGGGCACGGGTAAGGCCGGCGGGTTCAGGCAGCGACGTTTGACCGGTAGAGTGCGACGGCGGCCTCGGTGTCCATGTGTTCGGTGGCGTCGAACAGATCGGTGGTCTCGTCTTCACCTTCGTGGATGTCAGGATTCACTTTTGCCCGATAGGCGTCTTCCTGTGCGATCCCAGCGGCCAGCATCGTCTTGACGATCCGGGGCGGCGTCGAGTTGATATCTGCCCCGACCAGGCTGCCGAAGAAGTTGGCGATTTCGAACATGGCCTCGAAGGGGCCGGCGGAGAGATGGACACCGTTGTTGGCGATGGTCACTTCTTCGAATCCGTAGCGGGCTGGGTCGGCGTGAAGCTGGCCGCGGATGGAGCCGGCTACGGCGCGTTCGGGGAAGGTATCTCCGATCATCTGGTCGCGGAGTTCGGCCCATCCTTTGTCGGAGTGGAGAAGCATAAGGGCGATTCGATGCGCGGGCTCGGTGAAGTGGGCCAGCTGGGCAGGGTGGAAGCCATTGACAAGGATGAATTTCTCGCCGGACTCCTCATAGGCCTGGACGTAGAACCCGGAGCGAACCTTGTGCGCTTTTTTTGTGAACCAGAGGTCGTCCAACGCGGCCGGCGTGAGTGAAGGATGGGCGTTGAGGAATTCGTGGCCGCCGAACAGAGGGTAGTCGGTAGAGGAGACGGCGAGCGCGTCGTAGACTGTGCGGCGATCGGAGACGTCCAGGCCGGATGACGCGGACTTTGAAAGCACGTTAATGGCGCCGTAGTGGCGGTCCATGCTTTCTTTCCGTTCGAGGGCGGGGCCGCCGACCAGGACAATACCTTCTACAGAGGCGTCAAACTCTGCGAGCTTGGCCCATATCAGGTCGATCGCATTGCTGAGGCAGCTTGGGTTCTCAACTGCCAAGATCTCCGGTTTTATGAACATAAGCAGCTCATTCTGCCGCTCGGTATGCCCGATGGCGGGGGGCTGAATGACTGCAATTTCCTGATCACTCTGCAGTGAATCAAGCAGCGCCTGTTTCAACTGTTGCTGACTCTGCACACATCGCTCCTTTAGTGCGCCGGGGAATACGGAGAAGAGGTCTGGAAGCGCTCTTGTCGCGCCCGCTACCGGACTGATTTACCGCGGCGTTCCCGGCCGTTCCGCCTTGGCAGCAGACTACCCCAGACCCATCGTTTTGACAAAAAAATGTGATGTTGTGACGGGTTCGCCCGGGCCGTGGCGGGGCGCGGGTCAGGACTGGTCAGAAGGCTCTTCTGGCGGCGTCCAGCACGGCCGCGTCATCGGGAGAGACGGAGATGTCGGTAGGGACGGAGAAGGCATTTTTGTAGGCAAAGCGTGTAACGGCGTATTCGCCGTCGGGGTCCATGGCTTCGAGGGGCGCTCGGGCCAGCGCCTTGTCGTCTTCGTCGCCGATGCGGGCTGACACGACCCAGCCGAGGAGCAAGTCTGAATTGAGAGAGACCAGGCGGCGGGCGAGGTGGAGCGCTTCGTCTGTGCGCCCGTCGTGCCAGGCGGCTTCAAGGAGACCGCTCTGGTAGTCGAGCCGACCCGGCTCCTCGTCAGTCAGTTCTGCGTAGATGCGGATAGCCCTGTCCCAGCGGCCGCCCATGCGGTACAGGGTGGCGAGCGCGGGCCGGGTGAGCATGAGAGGGCGCTTTTGGCGCAGGAGCGTGCGAGAGAGGCCCTGGCGGATCGGGCGGTTGTAGGGCGCGTTTTCCAGGGCGAGGGTCCAGAAGCGTTGTGCTTTGGTCAGGTTGCCGCCGGCTTCGGCGTCGCGAGCGAGCACGGCCCAGGCCAGTTCGCTACCTGGGTCGGCGCTCAGCAGGCGCAGTGCCCAGTCCTGGCCTTCGTTCCAGCGACGCATCAGCCAGATGACCTGGAGAAAGCGGAAGTAGGTGGGCAGGTGGCAGGGCAGGCTTTTGAGGATAACGCGAATCAGGGGGACGGCCTCATCGGGGCGGTCGGCCGCCAGGCAGCGGTCGATGACGTCGTTCCAGTGGGAGAGTTGCGTGCTAATGGCGGGTGTGCGGCCGAATCTTGTTGAGGTCATTCGAGCCGATGCGGCTGGTCCTTTTGCAGGAGTTCGATCATCACGCCGTGCGCGGCCTGGGGATGGAGGAAGGCGACGAGGCCGTGGATGCCCTGGCGAGGCGTCTCGTCGATCAGGCGGACGCCCTGGGCACGGAGCTCGTCCAGAGCTTGTGCTATGTTGGGGACGGCGAAGCAGACGTGGTGGCTGCCCTCGCCGCGACGCGCCAAGAAGCGGGCGGTGCCGCTCTCCTTATCGGTCGGGGAAAGTAGCTCGATGGTGCTGCGCCCGGCGTCAAGGAATGCGATTTCGACGCCGTGGTCGGGCGCGTGGTGGCGTTCGAGGAGACTGAAGCCGAGGACGTCGCAGTAGGTGGCGAGGGCGTCGTCGAGGTCGTGGACTACGATGCCGACGTGGTCGACTTGGGCGTTGGAGAGTTGCACTGTTTCTGGAATACTCACCTTCCCACCCTACCGTAAATCTGTTGAAGACTGGCCAGAGCTGGCCGTTGGGACTGCTTCCAAACGGTCCAGCCAGCATCCAAAGTGTGGGCATTCTCTCCTGATGGCTTCAAGACCTATTTCTAAAACGGCAAGTGCACCTAACAGCGGCTTTGTGTAGCCAGGAACAAGCATTTCAACGCGCTTAGACGGGGCGGTTAGGGGCGAGTCGTCGATCTCTTCCGGACTGGCAAAGGCATTTCGAATGGCCTGAAACTGGTTGGCCAGGGTCGGTCTTTCTATGCCGCGACTAAGCGAAGCGCAGTCGCTAAAGAGCATAGCCTCAAACTCATGCATCATTACGTATGGGATGAATCTACTGGGGTTAAAGTTTTTTCCCATATCCAGGCAGACATCTGCCAAGAGACCTTTTTCGACGGTCCGAGCCTTTTCCGAATACTGTGCTTTGTTGGCATTCTTCCTTCCAGGCCATGAGCCAGACCCGCTCTGCGGGAGACCATAGAAGTCAACCATTGTGCTGACTATGCGTTCAGCATCTTGCTTCAGAAACTTCAATGAGTCCCTTTTGGCACTCGGCCATGGCCTTACTCCGCCGGTTGGTCGGGGAACGATCTCAGTGTATCCATAGGAGTAGAGATGGGGAGCAAGAACCTCCTTTACAAAACTCTCTTCAGTTTGGCCCTCAACATAGAGGAATAGCCTTGTCATCTCCGCAGTCCTCAAATCATTCCCGATTGGGGCGTCCGCCGAATTCATTCATTTCCCACAACTGTCCTAGACTGTATTCTTCCAACCAAACTCTCAAGCTCTCAGCGTCAAGCCGAGTGAACACACTCTTTCCTCGACGACGGTCTGTCACGAGCACGTCTTCTGGTTCAAAGTGATTAAGAAGGATAGGTGATTGAGTTGCCAGGATGACTTGCGACTTTACGGAGGCAAGCTTAACTAGCGAGGCCAGCAGGGTAATTGCATAGGGGTGTAATCCTAGTTCCGGCTCATCTAACAGGATAACGGAAGGGCGCAATTCCTCTGGTTGCAGCATCAGAGTCGCCAGAGCAATGAAGCGTAAGGTTCCGTCGGAAAATGAAGAAACGTCAAAGTAGGCGTCGGTTCCTTTATGCCGCCATTCGAGGCGAATCCTGTCTTGGTTAAGAGCCGAAGGTTCAAGT
>VYDA01000033.1:4194-4599 GCA_009843665.1 Caldilineaceae bacterium SB0675_bin_29
CCGGACAAGGCGGTAATTTTCTTCATACCTTTGGTGCATGAGATGTAAGAATGAGGCCAAATTAGAGCCATCCATTCGTAAGAATCGATTGTCATTTACATCCGCTGTTTTGCGCAAAGGCGAAGCTGAACTCGTGTCATGAAAGTGATACAGGCGCCAACTATTCAGATGGTTCTGAACATGCCATTTGACTCCTTCACTGGCCGGCCTACTTATTCCTGCCTCTCCGCCCCGACCTATAAGACTTTCGGAGTAGGGGTAAGGACGGTCCTCCTTTTCCCAGAAGGAAATAGTTTCTCGACTTGGATGAAGTTCGTCAGTTTCGGTCGACTGCAGATGAACTTCATATTGATTTTTCTGGCCGTCAAATGACAGGTGAATTCTCAGGCTCTCGGTTGTCCGCCA
>VYDA01000321.1:0-2538 GCA_009843665.1 Caldilineaceae bacterium SB0675_bin_29
GATCAACTGGAATCCGAGTGCCGAACCAGGGTAGGGCGCGTAGTAGGAGATGGACGGGAACACGCGCTTCATGCGTTTGAGCATGCGCATCGTTTTGAAGGCATCCTCGTCCGTTTCGCCTGGTATGCCGAGCATGATGTTCGACCAGAATACAGGCGGCTCTTTCCCTTCCGCTACCATCTCATCCCCAAGGCGGTTGACCAAGTCGATGGCGAAGTTGTTGTCCTCTTCAGTGCATTCCTTGTTGAGCAGTTTAAGAATGCGGTCACTACCAGACTCAAAGCCGATCGAGATCAGGTTCCAGTTGGTCTCGCGCACGAGGGCGGTGAACAGATCAGGCCACTGACGCACGGTGTCGGCGCGGCCGGCCGCCCAGTAAGGCCACAGTTTATTGGCGCGGCGGGGGTACTGTTCGATCCACTCCTGCAGCCATTTGGGGTTCTGGAAAAACATGGAGTCGTGGATCACAACTGAGCCCACTCCGTACTTTTCGTCGAGGGCGTTGAGCTCGTCGATCACCATGGAAACGGGGCGCCGTCCCATGTTGGGGATGTAGGATGCCTCGTTGCAGAATACGCACTGCCAAGGGCAGACCCGGCTGGTGATGATGGTGGCGACAGGCGGGGGTCCCCAGCCGCACTCAGGCTCCATCGGCCAGTTGAAGTTTCGCTCCAGCTTCAGGGCGCGCACAGCTCGCCTGGGCCGGGCGTTGGCGAGCGCCTCCTTCCAGTTGGCAGGTTTGGGCCACAGCTCGCGGTCGATCTGCGGCCAGTCGGCCATTGTGCGCGAGCCTTGTCCCAGGAACACCCTCGGAAAACTTTCAGGATCCCGGACCAGATCGAGGATAATCTCTTCACCGGCGCCCTGGCAGATCTTGTCAAATGCTTCAGCCTCGGCCATTTCTTCCGGCGCGACGGTTGCGTGCATGCCACCGGCAAGAACCAAACCGCCGGGATTGATCTCCTTGAAGATCTGGGCAGCCTTGAGGGCCACTGGAAAGGTGTAACTGCGCACGTTCATCAGGGCCATTTTGTAGCCGCGAAGTTTCGGCGCCAACTGTTCCCAAGAGGTGACGGCCCGCGTGGAAACAATGTCGGTCTTCAGGCCGTTCTGGTGCATGATCGTACGCAGAAGCCCCAGCCCATGGTCCTGCCACTGTTCGTGGGGGCCTTGCGGGTATACCAGATCACCCAGATCGCCCAAGTCGATCCAGACGATATCGCTCTCGCGCTTTCCGTTTCCCGACAAGCTCAACTTCAACTGATGCTCCTCTAACTTCCAGATCGGACCGGGTCAGACCTCGTGGGTCTGCCGGCTCACAGCGTGTCTCCAGCTCTCTGGCTGCCTGTGGAGGCAACGAAGTGCCCTACATACTGGCATATTTTCCGACCGACTCGTCGATTTCATCGGCCCAGGCATCGATGCCTCCGGCCATGCTGACCGCATTTGACCAGCCCTGTTGACGCAGAAAGACGGTGACCTGTGCGCTGCGCAGTCCCTTATGGCAGAACAGGACTACGTCCATTTCCTTGTTCTGGCGCAAGTCTTGCGGTATGGCGTCGAGACGCCGCTCGCGAAGTTCGCTCAAGGGCATATTGATGAAATCTCCGTCAGGGAGACTGGCCAGTTCAAGTTCATTTGGTTCACGCACGTCAACCAGCAGGAATTCACTTTCTTCCTTTTGTTTTGCGGCGACATCGTGCACGCTGACTTCCGGAGCGCCATACGGATTGGGCATCGTCTTGACTCACGTTATCTTGTTTCTGTTAGCAAGGAATGTGACCAGGGAAAAGAGTACAGGGGACGGGGATTCACCCGCTCTGAGTTCAGAAGTCCTCAGGATCTATGGGTTGACGGCCACCGAAACCGGCGTTGACATCGTGCCAAAATGAGAGATCCTCTTCGCCGTGTTTCCAGCACAGATAGACCTCACGCCCGTTGCGAATTGACAGGAAGTCAATGAGACCCATGTCGATATCCTTCACCAGGATTCCCATTTTCAGGATACCCTTTACTCCTGTTTCCAGTTTGTCGAATTGGGAGTAGACGGAACCGGCCGCGGCATTGCCCCCGTTGTGGGCAGCCTTCTGCAGCACGGGCCAGATTTCGGGACGCAGGCGGAGGATCTCGCTGCGCGCCTCCTGAACTTGCGACATCAGAGCCTTAACGACGGGAAGCGCGGCCCTCGCCTCATTCAATGTGTAATAGCGGGCCTGCATAGTGCTCCAAACCGGTCAAGGCAAAGAGGGCGGATCAGGTTGCCCGTCCGTTTCCGTGACGAACAACCTGTCCTTTTGAGGATTCTACTTTGCCTCTGACGACTTACATCTCTGGGTCAACGACTAGTGACCGCAGCCGCTGCCGCAGCCCGCGCCGGCGGCCGCGCCGGCAGGGGCGCCACTGGTGCGAAAGCTGCTACCGCAACCGCACGAGCTTACGGCATTCGGATTCTCGATGTGGAACCCGCCGCCCATGAGATTGTCTATGTAGTCGATACTGGAGCCGCCGACATAGAAGAAACTTCTGGGATCTACGACG
>VYDA01000321.1:2548-4584 GCA_009843665.1 Caldilineaceae bacterium SB0675_bin_29
CCGTAAGTGAAATTGTCTTTGTCGCCGTGTCGGTCAGAGTAATGTCCATCAGAGTCTCCTTAAAGATGTTGATAAAACTGACTTGATTTCAGGTTCAGAACTTCGACGATTGCGCAGGTCTTCCAGCCCAGGAACGGGCCAGGATTAGACCTGTTCTCTCTTCTCAACTTCAACGGAACTACCTTGAGCCCCAAAGTACTCCAAATCAGCCGCCGATCTGGTTCATTGCCCGGTCTTCGGCGAAGACACCTGAAGCCAGCCCGTGACCCCACGGCTTATGAAACGCGCCTTCCTTCATCAGTGAACGAATCTTATCGAAACCGGCCCCACTGCGCAAGGGAGACAGCAGATCGACCTCGTCATCGCGGAGTAGACAGAGTCGAAGTTTTCCGTCGGCAGTCAGTCGTACGCGGCCGCAACCCTGGCAAAACGGTTCTGTGACGCTACTGATGAAGCCGAGCGTTCCGGCGGCTCCCGGGATTCGAAACGGGCGGCTGGGATCGACGAAGTCGTAACTAGCCTCTTCGAGCTCGCCGAAAACCGATTCGACTCTCTGACGGATCTCTCTGAACGAGACGACATGGCTCAACTGGAAGTCGCTGACCTCTCCAAAGGGCATCATTTCAATGAAGCGGACTGCCCAGTCGTTTTCCATCGTCAGACCGGCCAGATCGATGACGTCCTCCTCGTTGAAGCCGCGTGTAACAACGCAGTTCAACTTGATGGGGCGCAAAGCAGCTCTTTCGGCGGCCTCGATGCCGCGCCAGACGTCATCGATATCGCCCCAGCGCGTAATGCGGCGGAAGCGGTCAGGATCGATGGTATCGATGCTGATGTTTACCCGGTTCAGACCGGCATCGGCCAGAGGTTGCGCCAACTCGTCCAGGAGCAAAGCATTCGTCGTCATGGCCACGTCGCGAATGCCAGGGACTGCGTTAATTCGGCTTACCAACTCCACCACACCGGGACGAATCGTTGGTTCACCCCCTGTCAGGCGAATCTTGTCCACTCCCAGGCTGGCCCCAACGTTTACCAAAAAGATGATTTCGTCGTCCGACATGAGCTCGTGCCGTGGGCGAAACTGCATTTTTTCCGGCATGCAATAGACGCAGCGCAGATTGCATGCGTCCGTCAGGCTAATGCGCAGATAGCGGACGCGGCGGCCATAGCTGTCGTGAGTCGGCTCTGTCATCGAAACCAGCTCTTCCGCGCCGGGCGGAGGCGACAGAGTTACGCTGCCGTATCTGGTTCGATGTTCGTGCCCGTTCTGCCCGGTCACCACCGCTTCTGTTAGCGGTAGTTCCTGCAGATTCGGATGGCGTAGTGTCGTCGGCATACTTGCAGATTTCCGATGAGGACCGTTTTTCTTTTCAGACTATCAGTTCAACATTCTGTCTTCTGGGCACAGGTTCTCCGGTACCAACCTGCACACGAAAACTGCAACAGCTCTGACCGTCAGCAATGGCTTGATCAAGCTCACAACTTTGTCCACTGAGAGATTCCACGAGAGCCAGGTCCATGCAACAAAGTTCCTTGTGCTCAGCGGCCACCCCTGTGTAGGGACAGTTGTGCATATGCAGCATACCGGTAGCTGGCTCCCACTGAGACAGGTACCCTCTTTCGTTGAGAAAGGCGACGACTCTGTCCATTCGTTCATCAAGTCTTTCATTAGCAGGGCAGTCAAGCACAACCGGCTGTGCCATCTCCTGCGCCAACTTCCGAAAGCAGCCGTCAATCTTGTCAGGTGGAAGCAACTGCTTCATCTGGCGAACGACGCCAGCGGTGAGGAGAGCGAAATTGTCCGGGAAATGCGCGTCGGCATTTGCCGTCAACGAGTATACTTGCTGCGGACGGCCAACCTTACGCCGGCCCTTGGCTTTGGACACCGTGATCAAGTTGTCCGAAAGCAGGATGTCCAGGTGATACCTTACCGATATAGGCGCCAAGTCCAGTCGTTCAGCCAGCACTCCGACGGAAGTCTGGCCATCCTGTTTCAGTATCTCCAAAATGCGACTGCGGACGGTCTGCACAAGAGT
>VYDA01000356.1 GCA_009843665.1 Caldilineaceae bacterium SB0675_bin_29
GACTGAAGCAGGATAGGGAGGCACGCAGCCATTTTGCCTCTGCGGGGAGGCAGCGAGTGCTGGCCCATTACACGATGGAAGAGATTGCCCGCCAGACGGTGGCGGCCTACAGGGCGGTGGCCCATGGCCGCTAGCAGTTCATTGGAAGTTACTGACTATGAAAGTCGTCGTCAACGCCCAACTACTCCATACACGAGGCGGTTACCGGGGGGCCGGGGTCAGCAACTACTGTCGCAACCTGCTGACAGCGCTTGCGGACAAGACCGACGGAACCAAGGTGACGGCCTTCGTCAATGACCGCGAATTTCGCTTCCCGTACAGGCGTCCGGGGATGGAGTTGCGGTATACGCGCTGGCCGGCAGGCGATCCGGTGCCGCGCATCATCTGGGAGCAGACGGCGCTGCCGCTGGCCGCGATGACGGCGCAGGGGAACCTGGTGCACGGCCTGGTGAATACACTGCCGCTGGCGACGAGAGTTCCCGGTGTTGTGACAGTTCATGACCTCAGCTTTATACGAATGCCGGAGCGTTTCCCCCGCCTTAAGCGGTTCTATCTCGGCCAGTTGTGCCGTGCCAGCGCCCGCCGGGCGCGGCGGGTTATCGCTGTCAGTAAACAGACTGCAGCGGACGTACGGGCGGAGTTCGGGGTCGAAAGCCGGCGCGTGGAGGTGGTGTATAATGGGGTCGGCGAGCAGTTCCGGCCTTTACCGGATGCAGAGGTCACCGATTTTCGCGATCTCATGGGGTTGCCGGAGAGGTTTTTGCTATATGTAGGCACGCTGGAGCCCCGTAAGAATCTGCCCCATCTGCTGCGGACTTATGCGAAGTGGCGGGCGGAGAGTGCGATTGGGCGCGACGTGGGGCTGGTGGTGGCGGGCGGCAAAGGCTGGCACTACCAGGAGATCTTCAGTCTGGCGGATGAGTTGGGTCTAACAGGCGGTCGGTCAGAGGGAGGGCCAATCGTTCAGTTCCCCGGTTTCCTGCCGGAGCGAGACCTGTGCTTGTGGTACAACGCGGCCAGTGGATTCGTTTACCCCAGTCTGTTCGAGGGATTTGGTTTGCCGGTGTTGGAGGCAATGGCATCAGGGACACCGGTCATCTGCAGCAACACGCCGAGCCTGAAGGAGGTAGCCGGCGACGCGGCGCTGATCGTACCGGCGCGTGACCAAGCCGCACTCCAAAGCGCGTTCGAATGTCTGTTCACAGATCGGCAAACCACCACTGGATTGCGAAAGCTAGGACTTCGGCAGGCGAGGAATTTCTCGTGGGAACGGACCGCGAAAGAGACGATGGATGTATATGAAAGTGCAGTCAATGGAGGGTAGAGGACGGTACAAAGCAAGAGCAGCATTTCGCACACCGCAGGCCACTGGCCACTGAATGGATGCCGATGACAACCGTACAGATGAAACAGCGCCAAGGCCGCCAGACATCCCAACAGACCCTTAACGGGCGGCGGACAAGCGGGGAGGCAACAGGTTCACCTGATAGAAGTTGGTTGATTGCCCTGCTCATTCGGGTTCCGACGCGGTGGTGGCCGGCGCTACTGCGCATCAGCGATCTGATTCTGATCGTTGCCGCGTTTGTGATGGCCTACTGGGTGCGCTACCGGCTGCAGTGGTTTCTCACCGTCGATCCAGCAAACCAGGCTGAACTGGTCACCTATCTGCCGTTCGGACTGGCGCTGGTTTTTCTCCTGTTCTGTTCTTTTCAGTTTTCCAAGGTCTACGTTTACCGACGAGACCGCCTCTGGATTGAGGAGGTCTACGCCATCGCGAGCGCGACCACGATCGGCGTTGTTGTTCTGATCATCCTGAACCTGGCTTTCGGGCAGCTGTCGTTCAGCCGTCTGATCTTCCTTTATACGGCGGTGCTAGTCACGCTGTTGCTGGGAATCAGCCGAGCGGTGATCTACACGGTGCGGGGCTATCTGCGCAACCAGGGGATCGGCCTGGAACGTGTGGTGCTGGTGGGCGCCGGCGACGTGGGGTTGATGGTGATGCGCACGATTGCGGCGCGCCCGAGCCTTGGATACGAACTGGTCGGCTTTCTGGACGACGATCCGGACATTAATCAGACGGACATCGGCCGCTTTCAGGCACTTGGCCCGCTGACCAACTTTTACGACATCCTACAGGACAGTGACATCGACACGGCCATTATCTGCCTGCCCTGGCGGAGCCACCGTATCGTGGCGCGGTTGCTTCATCTGTGTGAGCAGAACGGTGTCAGGGCACAGATTGTGCCGGACTTTTTCCAGCTGACTAAGAACCAGATGCAGGTGGAGCGGCTGGACGGAATTCCGTTAATCACGACGCGGGCGGTATCGATTGCGGGCTGGAATTTGTTCGTGAAGCGGGCGCTGGATGTGACGCTGGCCGCTGTCATGTTAGTTCTGGGGTTGCCGCTGGCGGCGCTGATCGCGCTGGCTGTCCGCTTCAGTTCCCCGGGGTCGATAATTTACTCCCAGACGCGTGTCGGGCGCAACGGACGGCAGTTCAAGATCTACAAGTTTCGCTCGATGATAGCAGATGCCGATGCACAGCTTGACGAGATCGCCGATCTCAATGAGGCGACGGGGCCGCTTTTCAAGATGCGCGACGACCCGCGCCGCACCTCGGTTGGGCGGATTCTGCGCCGCTTGAGCCTGGACGAGCTGCCGAATCTGATCAATGTGCTGCGCGGCGAGATGAGCCTTGTGGGGCCCCGTCCCAATGTGCCGGAGGAGGTGGCGCAGTACAAGGACTGGCACAGTAAGCGGTTGTCGGTCAGCCCGGGGATGACGGGTCTGTGGCAGGTCAGCGGCCGCAGCGATCTGACGTTTGATGAGATGGTCCTGCTCGACATTTACTACGCCGAGAACTGGAGCGTGACACTGGATCTGAGCATTCTGCTGCGCACGGTCCCGAAGGTTTTGGGCGGAGAAGGGGCTTATTGAGAGTTTTCAGTTATGAATTTCTAGTTTTTAGTTGCGCCGCTCATACGCGATTGTTCCATCGAATTGCGCCTTGAGTTTCGAAGACCTCGAAAACCCCACTGGCAGGCAGTAGTTCAGTCACTCCCTTGCAATTGAAGACCCATGCGCTCCGGCAGGAAGAGACGGGGCTCCATTTCGCGCAGGTCGGGCGCGACGGCGAGGGGGAACTCGCATTGGGCGAGGACGTCTTGCTCAAGGTTGGCGCCGGGCGCCATTTCGATTACGGTCCAGCCGCCGGCGTCGAGGCGGAGCACGCAGCGTTCGGTGATAACGAGCACGTTCTGGCCGGTCTGGCGGGCTCGGCGGCCGCTGAATGTGACATGCTCGACTTCGTTGACGAATTTGCGCACTCTGCCCTCGCGCTCGATGTGCAGGCGGCCACCGGCAACGTCGAGGCGGGCGCCGGCGGTGTACGTGCCGCTGATGACGATGTTGCGGGCGTTGGCGGTGATGTCGACGAAGCCGCCGACGCCGGCGGTCACATGGGGACGGGCGGCAAGTCTGGAGACGTTGATGTTGCCCTCGCGGTCGATCTGCATGAAGGAGAGGAAGCAACGGTCGAATCCGCCCCCCTGGAAGTAGCTGAACTGATCAGGTGAGGGGATGATGGCCTGCGTGTTGGCGGCGCAGCCGAACTGAAAGCCCCCCAGCGGCATGCCGCCTACGGCGCCCTGCTCGATCACCCAGGTGACGGCGCCGTCCAGACCCTCTTCCAAGAGAACGCGGGGCACGAGCGCGGAGATGCCGAAGCCGAGATTGACGGCTTCGCCGTCGCGGAGCTCGAGTGCAGCGCGGCGGGCGATCACTTTCTGCAGGCCCCACTCTGCCAGTTCGAAGGTCTCGGAAGGGACGCGCACCTCACCGCTGATGGCAGGGTCGTAGTCGGTCTGGGTGGTCTGCATTGAGTCGGGCACGACCACGACGGCGTCGACGAGAACGCTGGGCACGCGCACGTTCTGGGCGAGGAGAGTGCCGGCGGCGACGCGGCGCTCGACCTGGGCGATAACGACGCCGCCGTTGTTGTGCGCGGCCAGGGCGACATCGTAGGCGCCGAGAAAAGCGCCCTCGCGCTCGAATGTGAGATTACCCAACTCGTCGGCTGTGGTCGCCCTGATCAGAGCAACGTCCGGGTGCAGGGCGCGCAGGTAGAGCCACTCCTGGCCGTCAAACTCCACCAATTGCACGATATCTTCGCGAGTGCACTCGTTCATGCGGCCGCCCTGGCGCCGGGGATCGAGGTAGGTGTCCATGCCCAGTTGGGTGAGGACGCCGGGGCGCCTGGCCGCGGCTTCGCGCAGCTGGTGGAAGATGAGCCCGCTGGGAATGTTGTAGGCTTCGACTTCGTTTTCGTAGATCATGCGCCAGATGGCGGGCGATTCCATCGAGGACGGGCCTGAGGGGAGAGAACCGGCGATCACGCGCGCCAGCAGGCCGGGGTGGGCGATGTGGTCGATGCCGTCGATGCCGTACATGTCGCCGGCGGCGATGGGGTGGATGGTGGTCAGGTTCTGCGGATGGCCGTGCTGGTCAAAGCGCTCGCCGACGGCGCGCAGGAGTGCGTCCGGGCAGAGCAGTCCGCTGGAT
>VYDA01000692.1 GCA_009843665.1 Caldilineaceae bacterium SB0675_bin_29
AGCTCTGTGCGGGTCGTGGTATGAGGTTGATTGAGTCTGAATTTCTGCGTAAATAGGAGGCGAAGCGGCCAATCATCAACAGGGGGCGGGGGGCATGCAGCGTCTATGTCTCTTCCTGCCACGCTTCATCATCTTCATCAGTCGGTATCGCAGGAGCGAATGCGAATTCATCGTCATCCTCTTCCGGAGGGGTCTGCTCCTGGGGCGCCTGGCTGGCTTCGATTGCCTGGATTCCGTTTTCTGCCTGGTGCAGTGAGTTGTTCAGTTTGTCCCGAAGTCGGTACAGCACATCAAGCGCGTAAACCTCAGCTTCATCAACCAGCCGGATCGCCTCGGCGTGTCCATGCGCGATAATCCTCTCCGCCTCTTCCCGCGCACGGTCGGTGATCGCGTCTTCACTGACTATCTGGATCGCCTGCTGCTCGGCGTGGGCTACGATCTGTTCTGCCCGCGCCTGCGCATCACTGAGGATGCGGTCCCGCTCGGTTATCATGCGCTCGCTTTCCTTGATCGCGCTCGGAATACTGATGCGCATCTGATCGATCAGCCGCAGACACTCCTCCGAATTCACGATCAGAGACGGCGAAAATGGCACCCGCCACCCTCTGTTCAGGGTCTGTTCAAGTTGATCCACCAGTTGTAAAATTTCCATGATCAGTCTGAACTCTCGTTTGACAGTTCCAGGCAGCCGCCAGAAACGGGAGACCGGAACCGGTTCCGCTACCGCTTGCGCTCCGCAAACCGCTGCTGTAAGGCCTGCTCAGTATGCGGCGTCACCCAGTAAGATACATCGCCATCCAGGCTGGCCACTTCCTTCAGAATCGTTGAACTGAGATAAACATACTTTGGGCTGCACAGCAGGTAACACGTCTCAATCTGCGGCGCCATCTGCCGGTTGGCCATGTCGATGCGGGACTCAAACGAAAGATCATCCACATTTCGTATCCCGCGTACGATCACCCGCGCACCATGTCGCTGTGCCCATTTTACCGTTAGTCCGCTATATGACACAATCGAAATATTCTGTACGTCCTTGAGCGCTTCCCGCGCCAGTTCTATGCGCTCGTCCGTGGAAAACAGGAGCCGCTTGGCCGGCGCGTGAAAGACGGTCACAAGCAGCTCATCAAAAAGACCGGCCGCCCTGCGGGCAATGTCCATGTGTCCGAAATGGAAAGGATCGAAACTTCCGGGATAGATGGCGCGGGTCATAAGGCGTCGTTGTCTCGAAATTAACCTGCGTGATGCCAGCACTGCAACCCTGTTCAGGGCGCCTGTCGTTCACTGTCCGGCTGATCGAAAGAGGCGATCAGATCATCCGGCGCCATGCTGGCGATAGAGTCCAGGCGGAGATCCGCACCCGAAAAGTCCGAGTCGCGTGTAATGCAGTTTGGCACCGAAACACACCGCAATCCTGCTCGCTTCGCCCCGAGCATCCCATTGTAGGAGTCCTCAATCGCGATCGCCCGCTCGGGCTTTACCTCCAACTTCTGTGCCGCCAGTCGGTAAAGGGCCGGGTCAGGTTTGACCCGCTCGACATCATCTGCGGTAACGATCGCGGCAAATCGTTCAAGTAGCCCCAGCCGTTGCAAATGCGATTCCACCCACTTACGGTCCGAGCTTGAGGCAACCGCCAGCCTCAAGCTCCGCCGCTCCGCCGCATCGATCAATTCCAGCACGCCCGGCATGATCGGCATGACGTGGATCAGATCCAGGAACCGCTTCCGCCGCTCCGTTCGCACCCGTTTTCGGTCGATCTCTCTGCCCAGCAACCCCTCCAGATAACTGTCAGGTCTGAATTCGCCTGTTCCGCCGCCTACACATTGCAGCCAAACGTCCAGCGGCAACTCAGCGCCGTGGCTGCGGTACACCTCCTGCCAGGTCTGGAAATCAGGCGTCTCTGTGTCCAGAATCGTTCCGTCAAAATCAAATACAATCGCCTCCAACACCGGCATACTCCCTTTTCGTTCCGTTTACGGGTAAAGTGGCCTACCTCTCTGCCATGTCTACAAGAGTGGGGGTCGGCAAGACTCTGGCGTACGCCGCTCTCATGCAACGAATTCGCTGAATACCCTGTTCCCGACCAGCAGTCCCCTGGGGGTCAAGTGCACTCGTTCCCTGTCCGACTCGAGCAAGCCTTGCTCCTGTAGTCGGTCCAGGCTGGGGCCAAAAGCAGCGCGTAAAGGCACGCCGTGCATCGCCTCAAAACGCGCAAACGGCACACCCTCGCGCACGAGCCGCAGCCCCAGCATCATCGTTTCCCCCATCGAAACTTCGGCCGAAATCTTTTCATGAAAGTCCACCGGGCTCTCGTCCGCATCCACTCGCTTGATATAGCCCTGCACCCCCTTGCGATTGGACCAGCGGACGGCGACAGCGGGCCCGCCTGACCCGGTTACCCCGTCAACCGGGTCGCCAGAAAGAATTGGTAGGTCCCCTGAGGACTCTCCCCGCAACCTGGTGGGGAAGCGCAGATGGCTGTGCGCGCCCGGCCCAACACCGACCCATTCCTGGTTGCGCCAGTAAACCAGATTGTGCCGGCATGCAAAACCCGCGCCCCGTGCCCAGTTTGACACCTCGTACTGTGCGTAACCGGCCGCCCCCAAGCGCGTCATCGCGGTCTCATACATCTCTGCCGCCGCGTCATCGTCCGGCGCAGGCGTCTGCCCGGTCTCTACCCAGTGCGCCAGGGGCGTATCCGGCTCAACGATCAAACTGTAAAGGCTGATGTGCCGTGGCGCAAGTTCAAGCGCTCTGTCCAGACTGTCATTCCAGGCTTCAACCGACTGCTGCGGCAGCCCGAACATGAAGTCAAGATTGATGTTTGTAAAGCCCGCATCTCTTGCCGCCTCATAGCCGCGTAGGGCATCCTTCGCGTCGTGGATGCGGCCCAGAAAGGCCAGCTCCTCCTCCTGAAAGCTCTGCACACCCATGCTCAGCCGGTTCACGCCCAAGCTGTGCAGCAGGGCGAACTGCCCCCGGTCCTCGATGCCCGGATTGGCCTCACAGCTGACTTCAACGTCGGCTGCCAGCGCAAACCGGTCGTGGACCAGTTCCAGAATTCGTCTCAACTGGCCTGAACTTAGCACAGTCGGAGTGCCGCCGCCCACGAAGACGGTGTGTACAGTCCGGCCGTCGAGGCGCGCTGCCCACCGGCCCAACTCCCGGCAAAGAGCCTCACTGTACGCTTCGTACAGTGGTTCAAGACGGGCGTAGGTATTGAAATCGCAGTAGGGGCACTTCCGGGCGCAAAATGGTATGTGGATGTAAAGGCCCAACGGCCCTCCGCCGGTCTCCGCAACTGGAGAAACTGGAAATCGGCGTGTTTCCTGCGCCCGGTCGGATTGAGCGGCTTCCAAAGTGGTCAATTCAGCGGCGGTAGAGGAGCCGTTCCAGGAGTTCAACTCGCCGGCCCCGCCTTCAGGAACCTGCGCCCCCTCTTCCTCTGCTCCGCGTTCAGAATCTGTAGGACGCAATGCAGCCAAGACATTCATCAGCCCTGAGTCGTCGCTCCTTGGGCGCGCAGAGGGGAAAAGGAACGACTGGAAAGGGAGCCTCGCCTTTCACGTCCCGCCCTAACGGTCAGGGATTCTCCAACCGGAAACCGTGGCCGCGCACTGTTACAATGAAGTTGGATCGCTTATCGTGCTCGTTGAGCCGTTCCCGCAACCGCCGCACAAGAGCGTCGATGGCCTGCTTACTGACACCCGCCCCGCTGGTCTCCGGCCACACCGCCTGAACAATCTGTTCACGAGTCATGACGCCGCCTCCCTCATGCCACAGGGCACTCAGTAACCGGTACTGATGCAGACTCAAAGGAGGCTCCAACAGCGACCCGTTCAGCCACACTTGGCGGGTCTCTTCTTCAATACGGAGCCCGGATTCGGACTCCCCATCCTCTTCGGAAGAGTCCAGCGTCAGGGGCGTGGTCGCCTCGTCGTCGACAAAAGACAGTTTGAAACGCAGCGCAATCTGCACTTCGTCGCCATCGGACAGACTGTGCGACCCGTCGGCAATGTCCACGCCATTGACATGGGTTCCGTTCTTGCTGCCCAGGTCCTCAATCGAATAACCTAAACCGTCCCAGAAAATACGGGCGTGGTTCCGGCTTACCTGGCGGTCTGGCAACGTAACCTGGCACTCTTCGTGGCGCCCGATGATCAAGGGCGAGGTACGGCTGAGGGGCCAGCCCTGGCCGGTCTGGTTGCCGTGGCGGAGAATAAGCATTGCCGTCTCACGATGCCTGTCGACGGGTCGAGTACTCCGTGATTCAAAAATCTGCTGTTCAGCGTTGGGACCCTCTTGCGTCATTTCCATTCCTCATAAAAATAGCATGCAAGGTAAGTATTTGCGCCACTTGCACATTCTTCCGACTGTTATTATAGTATGATTCCTTGTTACGGAGCCCCCAACGACTGTGGCAACAACTTTTCGGCAAACTTGGCGTAATCTATGCTGAGGGAGGAATTCATTATATCGAAGCGAGTTTCATACGTCAACCACTTTTTCAAAACAGCCTCATAGCTCGGCTGTAGAATACTATCCCTTAGACGC
>VYDA01000517.1 GCA_009843665.1 Caldilineaceae bacterium SB0675_bin_29
TCGGGCCTATTCGGCCCTCCCTTGTGCGGGGGCTCCGCCCCCGCAACGCCCCCCCTTAATGCCTTGCCACATTGGCGCCGCGGCGCCGGCCGGCTGCCTATACCACCGGTAGCGCACCCGCGTCGCGCCCCAAAGCCCCTACCGCGGCCGCGGTAGGGGCAGGCCTTGTGCCTGCCCGCGCGCCTCCCAATCAACGGACAGCAAGCACTTTACCAACCGCTGGTGCGAAACCCTCACCTGACCTTTCTTACCCCATAAATGGGATGCACCCGCCTATTGGCGTACCTCTCATCCTTTCAGACCATGGCCAAACCGCCCTTCGACTACCTCCAAGTCACTCCCGAAATGTGGCAAATTTGCCGCAATTGCGCTACAGTATGCGCGACACAACTCTGATCTGAAAGCCCACCTTACGAGGACTCCAATGAAGATATCCAAAGTAACGCCGATGGTGCTGGGCACCGAGTGGCGAAACCTGACCATAGTCAAAGTAGAGACCGATGAGGGCTTGGTCGGGGTCGGGGAATGTCGGGCCCTCAACCGCACTGACGGCGTTCTCGGTTACCTCAGCGAAGCCGCGCCGCGCTACATTCTCGGCGAAGACCCCTTCAATGTCGAAGCCCTTGTTGCCCGCATGTTTCGCGAGGATTTCGGTCGCGCCGGCGAGATCACCCAGACCGTAACCGCGCTGCTCGAAGTCGCCTGCTGGGATATTATTGGCAAGGCGCTCGACCAACCGGTTTACAAACTCCTGGGCGGTGCCGTCAGGTATCAGATCAAAGGCTACGCCAACGGCTGGTACACGGGGGAACGCACCCCTGAAGAGTTTCACGCTGCCGCCAAAAGAGTGCTCGACAAGGGTTACAGGGCCCTCAAGTTCGATCCCTTCGGCGCAGGCTTCTACGAGATGGAGAGACCTGAAAAAAACTATGTAATCTCTCTTGTTGAAGCTGTACGCGATGCTGTCGGCCCGGACGTGGAAATCCTCATAGAGATGCATGGCCGTTTCAACCCGGTTACCGCAGTGGAGTTCGCCCGCGAGTTGGCGCCCTTCAAGCCCTCTTGGCTGGAAGAGCCCGTGCCCCCCGAAAACATCGCCGCCCAGAAGAAGGCCGCGGATGCCATCGCGCCCCTCGGTATTCCCGTCGCCACCGGCGAACGATTGCATACGATGTACGAATATCGTGAACTGTTCGAACTGCAGGCCTGCGACATCATCCAGCCCGACATCACCCATTTCGGCGGTATCCTCAACACAAAAAAGCTGGCCGCCTGGGCCGAAGCCTACTACATGCTTATCGCGCCCCACAACGTGGGTGGCCCCATTTCAACTGCGGCCGCTCTGCACCTGGCAGCCTGCGCGCCCAACTTCAAGCTCCAGGAACACTTCAACGACTTCGCCGAAGCCTACGTGAAGCAGGCCGCCCCAGGCAACCCCGAAATCGAAGACGGTTACTTTGCCCTTCCTTCAGGTCCCGGCCTTGGCGTCACCCTCGACGAGGACGTAGTCGCCGCCAATCCCCGCCGCAGGGTCCACTTCAATCTCTTCGCCGAAGACTGGCATCGACGCTCGGCGGAGATTGACTGATGCCGGGCACCGGCTCTAGATGAGTGAGCGGCCTCCACTTGTACCAAGTCATCTGATACAGCACGATCCCGATAGGAGTTTCCACTACATATGTCATTGCAACCGCTGCTGATAAACGGAGAGTTCCGCGCTGCCGCCAATCCAACCGGCAGCTACCAGTCCACCAATCCCATGACCGGCCATAAACTGCCTTGGTCGTTTCCCTACTCTGAATGGGACGACATCGAGGCCGTTCTGCAAGCGGCTGCCGACGCGGTATCAGAACTCCGGCAAGCCCCCCGAAAACTGCTGGCTGACTTTCTCGAATCCTACGCCGACCGCATCGAAGAACGGACTGACGTACTCGTAGAGGCGGCCCACCTCGAGACTGGCCTGCCCGCGCCCACCCGCCTGAAGGCTATCGAGCTTCCCCGCACGACCGACCAGCTGCGCCAGGCCGCGGCAGCCGTGCGCACGCGTTCGTGGTCCCAGGCCACAATCGACACAGCCGCAAACATTCGCTCCTACTACGGCCCCCTCCCGGGAGCCGTTGTCGTTTTCGGGCCCAACAACTTTCCCTTTGCCTTCAATGGCGCGGCAGGCGGAGACTTCGCCGCAGCCATCGCCGCCGGCAGTCCGGTCATCGCCAAGGCACACTCCAGCCATTCCCGCACAAGTCAGCTGCTGGCAGAAGCCTCACTCGAAGCTATCCACAGTACCGGCGCTCCCAAGGGTCTGGTGCAGCTAATCTATCGCTTCAAACCCGAATACGGCTACGATCTGATTGCCGACCACCGGGTAGCCGCGGTCGGATTTACTGGCAGTCGCGATGGCGGCATGAGGCTGAAGGAAGTCGCTGACCGCCGCGGCAAACCTATCTATCTGGAAATGTCCAGCATCAACCCCATCCTTCTGCTGCCTGGAGTCCTGTCTGAACGGTCGCAGGAGATCGCAGAGGAGTTCTTTACTTCCTGCACTATGGGGACCGGCCAGTTCTGCACAAATCCCGGCCTTGTAATGACAATCGCCGGAGAAGAATCGAATGCGTTTGTGTCGCAGTCGGTAGCGCTCTTCGATAAAGGGGCATCCGGCGTCCTGCTCAACCGCGGCGTCTACCAAGGCATGGACGAATCCCTTCAAATACTGACTGGCAATGGGGCAAAGGTAGTTGCAGGCGGAGCGGCAGCAGATGAACCCGGCTTCTTCTACCAGAATACGCTGCTGACAGTGTCGGGGGAAGAGTTCCTTTCCAGTCCTGAAGCGATGCAGACCGAGGCCTTTGGACCTTCCTCACTTGTTATTTTGGCGAAGGACGCCGACCAGATGGAGCAGATAATCGGATGCTTTGAAGGCAATCTCACCGGCTGCCTCTACACCGACAGTGCCGGCTCCGACGATGACCTGTACGACCGTCTCGCCCCTCTCCTGCGCGCCAAGGTGGGACGCCTGCTAAACGACAAGATGCCTACCGGTGTTGCCGTCACTGCGGCGATGAACCACGGCGGCCCCTTCCCGGCCACCGGACATCCCGGTTTCACCTCCGTCGGCATCCCGGCCAGTATCCGCCGTTTCGCAGCACTGTACAGCTACGACAATGTGCGCCAGTACCGCCTTCCCCCCGAGCTGCGCGACAGGAACCCGACCGGAGAAATGTGGCGCTTGGTTGACCAGCAGTGGACGCAGGCAGACATCAACAACTGAAGTTTCTGGACTTGGGAAAAAGACGGAACTGAGTTTCCTGAATGCAACAGGTATTGGACTGCCCTTACAGCCGATAGGCCTCTTTCGCAAGACCGTACGCCAGAGAGTGTGCCATGGCAAAGGCATCCTCGTCGTCGATCTGGCCCTCGACCAGCAGACCGGCTAGCCAGTCGCAGGCAATGCGCCGCCAGAGCTCATGCCGCGTCGGGATCGAGGCGAAGGCCCGTGTATCGTCATTGAAGCCAACTGTATTGTAGATACCCGCCGTCTCCATCACCTGCGCGAAGAAATTACGCATCCCGTTGATACTGTCGTAGAACCACCAGGGCGGGCCAATACGCAGAATCGGGTAGTGGCCTGCCAGCGGGGCAAGTTCTCGGGCACTCGTGGATTCGTCCAGCGTAAACAGAATCAGGCGCAGCGACGGATGGGAGCCGAAGCGGTCAAGGAGCGATCTTAGGTTGAGAGTAAAATCAAGCGCATGGGGGATGTCAGCACCTTTGTCCGCGCCGAAGCGCTGGAATACTGCGGAGTTGTGGTTGCGAATCGAGCCGGGATGAAGCTGCATGACCAGCCCGTCCTCGCTGCTCATACGCGCCATCTCCACCAACATATGCGCCGTGAACCGGCGAGCGTCGTCGGCAGACGCGCTGCCCACCAGGCCCCGTTGGAAGATAGCGTCCACCTCCTTGGGCGAGAGGACCTCGGTGAACGGTGTCTCCGCAGCATGATCGGTCGCGGTCGCGCCCATCTCTCTGAAGAAGTCGCGCCGCGCTTCAAGCGCCGTGATGTAGGAGACGTAGTCCCCGATGTCGATACCGGACACGTCACGCAATAGGTCGATCTGCCCCTTCCATTCCGGCTGATTGATCCCATTCACGACTTTGTCGGGGCGGAATGTTGGGTAGATGCGCCCCTCCCAGTCCGATTCCCGGATCGTCTTGTGGTGTTCGAGCGAGTCAGTGGCGGCATCGGTCGTTGTCAGCACTTCCACCTGGAACCGGTCATACAGCTTCCGCGGCGTGAAATCGGGCGCCGCCAGCCGTTCTGATATCCTGTCGTAGAAATCCTGCGCGTTCGCAGGCGTCAGCTTCTCTGCGATGTCAAACAGATCGTGTAGCTCATCCCGCAGCCATAGGCCCGTGGGAGTACCCTGAAACAAGTGATAGTTTTCGGCGAAGGTCTGCCAGATCTTCCGGTGGTCCGATTCAACCGCGCTGGCATCTTCTCCGTCATTCATCGGCACCCCCTGTGCTTCAAGGGGAACGCCTTG
>VYDA01000467.1 GCA_009843665.1 Caldilineaceae bacterium SB0675_bin_29
TCTGTTCGACTACTGGGGCGTGTAACTGCAGCTCGTCGCTTCGTCCTCTTCGGCGTGGCAACCGTTGGCGCCTTTATCGGAGGGGTCTTGGGCGAGTCAATCGGGCTGCGAGCCACCCTTCTGGTCGGCTCCGCGGCCCTCGCTTTAGAACTGGTCCTGCTCTTTCTCCCAACCATAAGGCTGGCCAGAATCGAATGACTGTAATCTCAACTCTTCGCCTTCTGCGTCTTCGGCAAAATGGAGAAATCGGCGCCATGAACCCGTATGAGCAGGACCAGTGCACCCGCAAGCAACATGCCAGCAAGCAGCCAGAACAGTCCACTGTACCCCAATCCGGCGATCAGCAGTCCCCCCAGCACCGGTCCCGCCACCTTGCCGCCGTTCTTCAGCGAACCGGCTAGACCCATCCCGGCTCCAACCTTTCCCGTCGGCACCTGCTCCGCAATCAACGCAACCGTGGCCGGGAAAATCAGAGCCTGGGCTGCACCCATCACCGCAGCCACGGCCAGCAGGCCCGCAGTACCCCCCGCCACCAGAAGGAACGGAAGGGTGACCGCCAGGCAGAACATCCCCAGCGACACCGCCCTGAGATGGCCGATCCGGTCTCCCAGCCTGCCGCCCCAGGGCTTCAACACGATGAGCGCGCCCTCTTGTACGCTGAAGAACAGACCTATCTCGACCGTAGAGTATCCGGCTGTCAGCGCGTAGATCGGCAAGAAGGCTTTAATGACGTAGGTCACGACAAAAACGCCCGCCTCCAGAGCACCCGAAAGCCAGACCGCAGGCGTACCCAACAGCCCCGCCTCCCGCTTCAAAAGCCCTCTGACGGCGCCGGCCCCTACTACCGTTCCCCCTGCCTTCCCCAGGTTCGCCTTGGAACTGGCCATTGCCGTCTCGGATGGGCGCGGCTCGTCCTGGCCCATCCACAGCACCGGAACAAACGCAGCCATGCTCAGCACGCCGATGAGCGTGAAGACCGCCACCGGCTCCAACGAAAGCAGCAGCCAGCCCGCCACCGCCGGCCCGACTAGGTAACCCCCGCTGCGTGCCATGCCGAACCAGCCAAGCCGCTCCGCCTTGCGCTTGCCGCCCCGCTCCGCCACATATGCCACGGTCACCGGGCCGTAGATCGCCGTCGCCGTGCCGTGTAGCAACCGGATGACGATAAGCTGCCCGGGCGTCTCGATCAGGGAGTAGAGAAAGGGCACGCCTGCGAAGATCAGCGTGCCGATCAGAAGCCACAGTCTCCTACCCATACGGTCCGAGAGCAGCCCAAACAACGGCTTAGTCGCCATTCCCGTCAGCGTCGAAACCGAGACGATCAAACCCAGCAGCGCGTCTGACGCGCCCAGCGACGCCGCGAAGATTGGCAACAGAGGCGTCTTGCCCATCTGGTAGGCGCTGCGAACGATGAAATCTGCAAAAGAGACCTTCAAGAGCGCAGGAGACCCTGCGCCCTTTGTTTCTGCCAGTCGTACACGCATCTCGACGCTAGACCACTACCGGAGGCACATCCGCCGCCTGCACCGCCGCGTTGAAGTCGGCTACACTCTCCCCCAAAATCGACTCAAGTTTGTCAAACTCTGCATCGACCTTCGTGCTCAGTTCGCCAAATACGTCATACGTCTGCTTTGTCGGGGCATCGTCAGCCGCGGAAACTACGCTGATGAGATTGTGCAGCCTGGCGTTGAGCATCGTCTGCAGTCGCAGCCGGTCGAACGCCACCTTGGCTTCGGGCTGAACCAGCTGAGCCTCCACCTCTCCCAACTGTTCTCCAATCTGCTCTGCCCTCTCCTTGACCGCTGTCTTCGTCTGCTCGTCAGCCTCGCTCTCCGCAACCATTTCGGCCATGGCCGTCACGCGTTCACGCGCCTTGCGCAGCCGCTTTACCGCCATGTGTGTCTCGGTAAGCTTCGCGTTCACCTCCTGCCACAGGTCGAACTGGGCCTGCATCGACGCCTCGCTCCGATCCAACTTGGGATCAATGTAGATTTCAAACGATTCGGTCTGGCTCTCCCCGTCTACTGTCAGGCGCACCTGGTAGGTCCCTGGTGGCGCCATAGCCCCCGTGACACTCTTTTCCGTAAACGGGTCGCCCGGCAGCTGTTCGGCGTCGGCATAGCGCATATTCCACACAAATCGGTTGAGCCCTGCGTTGGTGGGAATGTACTGAATGGAGGGAACTTCCTCCTTCTCCTTTTCCATCTCCTCCTTCGCCGGTTTGGGGCCGTACGTGCGGATCTCATTGCCCGCCGTATCCAGAAATGTCAGACTGACGTCCTCCGCGTCGCTTGGGAGCGTGTAATAGACGATCGCGCCGTGGGGTGGATTCTCGCCCCCGTCGAGGACGCGGCGCGTACTTCCACCTGTGTCGTCCTCTTCGTCCCGGAAAGTGATCAGCTGCCCAAAGGCAAGCGCATAATTGCGTGCGTCACCTCGCGCTCCGCTGACCGTCCACGGCAGCCAGCGTCGCAGCGTTCCCCGCGGCGTGAACAGCCGCGCCGCGCCTTCGTCGGAGCCCTCCAGGGAGCGGACCTGCCTTAGCGGTGTAAGATCGTCCAGGATCCAGAAAGAGCGGCCATGCGTGGCCACCACCAGGTCCCCATCTTTGACAATCATGTCGTAAACCGGCGCCACCGGCAGGTTGCCCGGAATCCTCTGCCACGACCCGCCGTCATCGAACGAGACGAACACGCCCGACTCGGTACCCACGTACAGCAGCCCCTCCCGCTCCGGGTCCGACCGCAACATGCGCGTGATCTCATTCTGCGGGAAGCTGCCGTCGAGCCGCTGCCAGCTCTGTCCCATGTCGGTCGTTTTGAACAAATAGGGACTGTAGTCGTCCAGCTTATAGCGCGTCGCCGCTACATAGACCGTTGAAGCGTCATGCGCGCTCGGCTCGATGACCGTCACAAAGCTCCACTCCGGCAGGTCCGGCGGCGTCACGTTCCGCCAGCTGTCCCCTCCGTCCTCGCTGATGTGAATCAAACCATCGTCGCTGCCCGCCCAGAATAGCCCCTTCTGGTGGGCCGATTCAATAAACGTTGAAATCGTACAGTAATGCTCCGCCCCGCTCGTATCCAGGGTGAGCGGGCCCCCGGACGCCTCCAGCTTGCTCTCGTCGTTGCGCGTCAGGTCGGGGCTGAGAATCTCCCACGAGCTGCCCTCGTCAGTCGTGCGAAACACGTGATTCCCGCACGTATACAGCACATTGGTGTCGTGAGGACTGAAAAGGATCGGGAACGTCCACGGGAAGCGGTACTTCATCTCCTTAGGCCCGAATCCGCTGAACGGCTCCGGCCACACCGTCACCAGGCGAATCTGCTTCGTGCGGTGGTCGTACCGTTGCAACGCGCCTCCGCCGCCGGGTGACGAACCAACCGCGCCCACGTATACAATGTTGGAATCGTCCGGCTTCACAGCAATGTACCCGCTCTCCCCCGTGCCTGCCGGGTAGCAGTCACCCCAGGGAATCGCCCCCTTCTCAGTCGCGCTTGGCACGGCAATGCTGGAATTGTCCTGCTGCGTGCCGTAAACATGATAGGGCTGCTGGTTGTCCACGTCCAGGTGGTAGTACTGGCCCGTGAGCTGGTTGTAAATCGTGCTCCACGTCTCGCCGCCGTTGAAGCTGACACAGGCCCCGCCGTCGTTACCGTTGATCATCCGTTGCGGGTCGGCCGGGTCGATCCACAGGTCGTGGTTGTCCCCGTGCGGCGTCGTGATTTCGCTCCACTCCTTGCCCCCGTCAATGCTCTTCCACATCTTCAGGTTGTTGACGTAGACGGTGTCGGGATCCTGCGGGTCGGCGAAAATGTGCAAGTAGTACCACGGCCGGTTCAACAGGTCCTGGTTGTTCGTCAAATGCTCCCAGGTGGCGCCCCGATCATCGGAGCGGTACACACCCGACTTTTCGCCCTCCGCCTCCACGATCGCCCAGATCCGGCTTGGCTTGGCTGGTGATACCGAGATGCCAATCTTCCCCAGAATCCCTTCCTGCGGCAGCCCGGGATTGCGGCTGATATCGGTCCAGCTGTCACCGCCGTCGGTCGACTTCCACAGCCCGCTGTCTGGCCCGCCGCTGACCAGCTCCCAAAAGTGGCGATGCACCTGCCAGATCGAAGCGTAGACGATTCGCGGATTGGTGACGTCCAGCGTCAGGTCCACACCGCCCGCCCGATCGCTCACGTGGAGCACCCGCTCCCAGGTCTCGCCCCCGTCGGTGGACCGGTAAACGCCGCGCTCATCATTCGGCCCGAACGCATGGCCCAGCGCAGCCACATAGACAATATCGGGGTTCTGCGGGTGAATTCGAATCTCGCCGATATGATGGCTGTCGCGCAGCCCCACGTTCTTCCACGTCTCCCCGCCGTCGGTGGATTTGTATACGCCGTCCCCCCAGCTCACGTCCAGCCGGATAGTCGATTCGCCGGTCCCCGCATAAATGACATTCGGGTCCGCTTCAGATACGGCGATTGCCCCTACCGAGGAAACGTCAAACTGCCCGTCCGTAATGTTCTCCCAGTAAGTTCCGCCGTCCA
>VYDA01000590.1:0-3173 GCA_009843665.1 Caldilineaceae bacterium SB0675_bin_29
GTCAGCTGGTGTAGTTACTACGACATAATGGTTCAGAACGAGGAAGCCCTCGTCATATAGGAACTGGCGAAGGTTGGCGATACGGACGTCTGGGAAGGCGCCGTGGTCGGAGATAATGCCAACGTAAACCTCATTCCCGTCTTGGTTGGCCCTGTCGGCCGCCTCGTACATCAGGCCCAAGACGCGGTCGCCGACCTGGTAGGTGCGGCGGAAGTAGTCCAGATATTTCTCTTTGGTTTCGGGATTGAAACCGGGACAGACAGGATCCACGTCAGCCAGATGAATATGATTGAGATAGTCATACAGGTGCCAGTGGCAAGTGAAGTAGGAGCAATCTCTCTCGTGGAGCATATAGTTGGCAACGTTGGCAAACCAGAGGCCCTGGTATTCGCACTCTTCTAGTGCCGTATCAAAGTCGGTCATGCCTGAAGTGTAGGGAGTCATCGAGGCATGTTCCTGATAAGGACCGAAACGGCGAATGAGTTCAGCTTCCAATTCAGAATCGCCATACGTAAAGCCGTTGGTATAGGTTACTTGTGTTCGATAGAGTTTCAACGAACTGCCATCGGTAGCCAGTTCAAGCAATTTGAAACGGACCGCGGCCTCCTGAGCGTGACCGTCAATCTGAAAGCTCTGGATAGCCCAGTCACTCCAACCGCCGAGATCAGCCGCAGCAACAATCTCGCCAGCGTCGCGACCGCGACAGATCAGGACGCGGTCGTAGCCACTGCCCGTACTGTCGACGGCAAGCAGGTGAAACCGGTTGGCGTCTCCACCTAGACGCGCGTTGACGGAGAAGACTGTCGCCAGTGGAGTCGAGGCACTGTCCGGCAGATTGGTCCAGCCTTCGGCAGCGGCAAGCGCCTCGATGTGTTCAACGCTGCGAGGGCCTTCGATGGCTGACCCGTCGTGCGCCATGGCAACATCGCTGGCCTTGGAGGGATCAGTTGTGTAGGCCTGGGCCGCAGCCACTTCAAATTCGGTGCTATTGTGCCCAGGGGCACCGAAACCGTCGACAACATATCCAATTTCAACGCCTGAAGGATGAGCTCCGGGGTAATGTACGGCGACGCCCTTGAGGCCGGCGCGCTCCAATGCGTTCCAAATGCGTTCAGCGTTGTTAGCGCGGCCGTCAAAGCTGCTAACAATAAGGTCTTTCTCGCCCGCGCCGGACTTTCGCTCGATTACGGTCTGCCATGTTGGGACGCTGTGTGTGCCGGTGTGGGCGCCGGTGGAGAGTGTTGCCCAGTTGGTGGGGGTCCATACGGGGAAAGATGGGTAGGTTTCGTTGACGGTACCTTCACTGAGAAGGCGGCTGAAATTCGGCAGGCATCCTTCGTCGGCAAAGTACTTCATCATTGGAGTGACGAAGCCGTCCATGCCGTAGGCGTATATCTTCTTCGTCATTGCCAGTTGACTGCTCCCTATTCGTTACGCGAATGGTTATCTGGGCACCTTCGCATCGCTCTATTGTGGATCAGATGGCGCAATTGGATTGCGAAGGCTTCGAAAAGCAGTTTTTGAGCGTTTGCATGACTTCTTGCTAGGCAAATGGCCAGAAGAAACATGCTTCGGCAGAAGTGAACCTGCCGAACTAACTGAGAGACACGCCAAAGCTTGCGAACTCATTCTCGGGCAAAATCAATAGTGTCGCTCGTAAAGTCTGGCCGTTAGAATCTGTTCCTCCGTTGTCTTTGGCTAGCTGGTACTGTCAGATTGTTTGGAGCTTCTTCACCCCTTACCCCTCATCTCGCTACAAGAGTTTCGCCTTCCATACAGGTTCCATGTTTTGCGAGATTCAACTAAAAAATGGGTATTGTGGCGCGCACAATCACAGGTGCGCCGGGATTATAGCAGCAACTGTACTTGAATGCAAAGTTTGATCGGCGGCCTGGCAAGGGAGGGACTTAGTAGGAGGAATAGGTGGTCGTGTCCCAGATTTTCGGAGCGGTCGGTGTCTGAAGCGGGATTGGCATTTGGGCAGGGATTTACATTATCGCGGTCGACCCCTGATGCCCCGTCGGGCAGGCATTGGTTCGCAGGCGGGAAGCACAGTGTACAGAAATAAGCTGGAACGGAATAGACGCGATGGATTCCATTCAACAATTCGAATTGGTCCCGCCAAATGCGGCTCTGTGTTCGTTATCTGATAAGGCTTGATGGGCAATGGGAATGCTTGCCTCAAATTGGGCTATGCCGAGGAAATGACGACTGCCTTGTCAGTTCTGGCACAGAACCGGTGTTTGCTCGAAATCAGTTTGGTGTCAGCCACTGGTAGGGGTGGCTTTGGTCCTATTGTGACGAATCTCCAGGTTGGGCGGCGCTAACCTGCTACCATCCCCACCACCGACATTGCAACGACGGCGATCAGTGTAAACACGATCATCAACGCTGCCCAACCTCCAAGAAGAATGCCGCCAAAGGCGAAGGCATTGGGTCGCTTCTCTTGCTGAGTCTCAGATGGATTCTGCTCGGTTACCTGTACCGATTTTTCGGCAACAGCTTGCTGCTCCTGAATTCTTTCTTCTGCCATGGTATCTCTCCTGATGTGCATTCATGGACATGCGTCGATCGTCAAAGTCCACTCAGTGCGTTCTGCTCGACGAACGCTCGGTGCGACTCGATGCGGACTTGCCTGCCCCTAAGAAGGACTTGAGTCAGGCTGGATTGTGAAGCTAAAGTTCTCTGCTCCGTGAATTATAGCACGGGCGATGTGGACCTGCGCGATTTCTGACGCATAGAAAGGCACGCTAAAATGTGAAAAAGGAACTGTTAGACTTACGGAGAAAGCACGGTGAAGCAGATGGAGTACAAGACTTTTGGACGCACGGGCCTGCGCGTCAGCGTAGCGGGCCTGGGAGCTGGCGGCCCCAGTAGGTTAGGCATGGCTACCGGAGGAGGAGAAGAGGGACCGATCGCTGTAGTGCGAAGGGCCCTTGAACTGGGTGTTAACTATATTGACACGGCAGAGGCCTACGGCACGGAAGAGATTGTCGGCAAGGCGATTCGTGACTTCGACAGGGATAGGCTGGTCGTTGCGACCAAGAAAAACGCATTCCGCGAAGGCGAGCCGGTTCCATCCAAAGTGTTTGCCGCCGGCATCGAGGCCAGCCTGACGCGGCTCGGCGTGGAAACGATAGATGTCTTCCACTTTCATGGTGCAAGGCTGGAAC
>VYDA01000590.1:3183-4530 GCA_009843665.1 Caldilineaceae bacterium SB0675_bin_29
CGCTGGAACAATACCAGCATATCCGTAATGAGCTGATTCCACTGCTGCAGAGAATGCAGCAAGAAGGAAAGATTCGCCATTTGGCGGCAAGTGAGCACTTCGCATCCGATTTTGAGCACGGACTCTTGCAACAGGCAATCGAAGACGATCTCTTTGACGTGGTGATGGTGGGCTTCAATATGCTCAATCAGACGGCCAGACGCAAAGTACTGCCTGCGACCATGGAAAAAGGGATCGCGACAGAATGTATGTTTGCCGTGCGCCGCGCATTCAGCAAGCCGGCACGGTTGCGGGAGATCTTGGTCGATTTACGTCGAAGCGGAGAGATCGACGCGGATGCGTTGGACCTCTTTGACCCGCTCGACTGGGTCTTGGAAGTGAGTGATGCGAAGACTCTGCCGGAGGCGGCGTACCGGTTCTGCCGTCATGAGCCTGGGATAGACGTTGTGCTCACCGGGACAGGCAACATCCGGCACTTGGAGGAGAATGTAGCCTCACTTTTGAGACCGCCATTGCCGTCAGACGTAGTCGAACGACTGAATGAGATTTTTGGTCGAGTCCACTCTGTAAACGGCAGCTAGTATCCAGCCGGTTTGTTCCTGTACATTCTCAATCTAACAATTCGACTGTTCCTCTGCTTCCGTCGACACGAACTCTATGACCGGTCTGCAGACGTTCGGTTGCGCGATCGACACCGGCAACGGCGGGAATGCCGTATTCCCGGGCGACGACGGAGCCGTGTGTCATCATGCCGCCGACTTCCATCACCAGACCGCCGGCTGCAAGAAACAGCGGGGTCCACGAAGGGTCGGTTCCCGGGCAGACAAGGATTTCTCCTGGCTTAAGCCCTGCTTCGAGAGGATCGAATAGGACTTGCACTGTGCCCTCGACAGTTCCGGGAGAAACGCCTGAACCGCAGAGAATGTTTGCCTCTGCGTCATCTGGGGCGGTGATACCGGCGTAAAAGGCGGCTCCGTCGCTCAGAAGCAAGCGCGGAATGGGTCGACGCCGGGCTTCGTTCCTATCGGCCAATCTCCTGCCTTTGACCAGCTTCTTCCAGTCCCCTGGTGCTCCCATCGCCAAAGTTTTCAGCTCGTTCACAGTCAGATAGAATAGGTCGTCGGCCCGCTCCAGAATACCTTCGTCGGCGAGCTCCTGGCCGCTTGTGAGAAGGGCCTCGCGTACTATGCCAGAGACTCGGACCATGGTGAATTTTGGCGTTTCGCGGAAGCCCGCCAACTGACGCACACGTCCGGCCAACAGACGTACCAACCAGCCACCCAAAGAAGTGCCCCAGGTTCTGGTGGCAGTGTCCGCCAGGAGGTCAATCGTCTGCTGGGCGTGTTC
>VYDA01000593.1:0-741 GCA_009843665.1 Caldilineaceae bacterium SB0675_bin_29
ATCTTGCTCAGACAAAACCGCGTCACTCTCTCCTCGCCATTGTACCTGCCCCCGCACGCCCAACTGACGGACTCCACCGTATGGTCGGGCCTGGGCCCTTCCCTGTTGGTTACATGCAAAGTACAGTTGACTGAAACCTCGATCCCCCAACCTGTCGAAACTCGAACCAAAAAAAAGCGCGAAAATGTCACCAAAATGGCTTCCATTCTGTGTTAGAATGTGATTGAAATGATCCGACCGTCAACGGATTCCTTGCAAGAAAGGACAGTTACAAGATAAGACACGTTCGCGCCGCCGAATCCACGACTGCAGCGCCCCGCCGTTCGTCCACGCAAGCTTGCCAGAAAGTCGATTAGGTAGTCGCCGTGAGTCTTCCGTTCGTGAACTCCTACTTGAGGATGCCCAAACCAGGAGCCGACCCCGGTCACGCGCCGGCAGACGCAAAAGGCGCTCCTGCAGCAGAGCCAAAAATAAATCCATCCGACATAGCCCGACCTGATCCGACTTTGAACGTACAGACGGAAAACGCTCGTGAACTCTCGCAAACTCTCATACAACACTCGCAAAAACTCGTCCGACTACGCCCGTTCCAGCAGCAATCACAGCCCATCCCTGGAATCCCAGGAACTGCAGTTCAGACAACCCGAAAACGCACGCAAACTCTCGTGAACTCTAATAAAGACTCTATATTATAAACATAACACTCTTCCGACTAAGACTATACATTAGATAAACGAGGAC
>VYDA01000593.1:751-4508 GCA_009843665.1 Caldilineaceae bacterium SB0675_bin_29
GCTCTTTCTCAGACGTTTTGCTGCTTTACCATGTTTATCCATATATTTTGTATTTATACTTTTGCTTACCTCTTGAAAACTCTCGCAAACTCTTGCAAACTCTCGTGAACTCTCATAAAGCACTAGCAGACGCCCTCCCAACCAAGCAGGCGACGGGAGCCACCCGCCATCCTGAAAATCCATGAAAATCCAGCAAATCCTGATTCAGACAACTACGCAGGCGCGAAAAACCCTGACAGGTCTGTCTGCTTTCCGATTCTGCTGGATTCTGATCGGCCTTCCCGATATGTCAAAGGAACCTGACCCTGGATTGATTCCTCGACTGCAATGGAGCCGACCATGTGGATGCACTCTGAAGGTTACGCCTATCACCGAATCAAGATGCAATTGCCCTGCTCTCATCCCTGCTCGCTGTCGTCAGAAGTCGGAAAATGTGGTAAACTCTGCGCACGCAGCCAAACTTTCGCCCATGCCAATTGGCTGGAGATGTCATCTGGTATGGGAGGACGGTTTGGCCTTTCTGTGTGCGCTTGCTTCTTCACTTTAGCCTTCACATGAGTCTTCTGGTAGCCTCTCACATTTCAAAAAACTACGGCGACCTCGACGTGCTTGAGGACGTCAACGTTCGAATCGAATACGGAGATAGAATCGGACTGGTTGGCCAAAACGGTGCCGGCAAGACGAGCCTGCTTCGTGCCCTGGGCAGGTTCGACACAAGCGTAGGCGGCGAACTCTCAATCGCTCAGGGCACGCGTATTGGCTACCTTGCACAAGACCCTCCGCCTGCCGGACAGCGTACTCTTTTCGAAGACCTGAAATTCGTCTTTGCAGACCTGCTTGCCGAGGGCCAAAAGCTGCGCCACCTGGAAGCAAGGATGACCGATCTGGCCCAGGGCGACCAGGAGTTGGAGGGATTGCTGGCCCATTACGGGAAGCAGCAGGAGGCGTTTGAACGGGCAGGGGGCTATCACGTAGACCAGCGCGTCAGTTTCGTACTTGGCGGGCTCGGCCTGGAAGAGTCCCTTTGGCAGGCGCCACTGTCACACCTGAGCGGGGGACAGCGGACTCGTGCTTGTCTGGGCCGCCTTCTATTGGAAGAGCCGGATCTCCTGCTACTGGACGAGCCCACAAACCACTTGGATCTGCGGTCGATGGCATGGCTGGAAGCGGTGCTGACGGAGTGGAAGGGCGCCCTCGTGGTCGTCTCACATGACAGGTATTTTCTTGATTCGGTCGCGACGAGGATATGGGATCTTGCCCACCGTCGGGTGGAGACCTACCGCGGCAACTACAGCCACTATCGACTGCAGAGAGAGGAACGCCGTGCCCGCTGGCGCAAGGAGTATGACCGTCAGCAGGAGTTCATTCGCGAGACACAGGCGTTTGTTCGCCGCTACAAGGCCGGGCAGCGGACCAAGGAAGCCCAGGGCAGAGAGACAAGGTTGAAGAGATTTCTGGAAGAGGAAGCCTTGCCGCCGCCTCCGACTGAACAGTTCATTCGACTTCCCTTGCGCGCGCACTCACGCGGTGGGGATCTGGTCTTGCGAACACGCAAGTTGATCGCCGGGTATACGGAATCGGAATCTGGTTCTGACACCGGTCCTGCCGAGTCAGAGTTTCCTGGGGCCGGTCGTGAGAGAGACAGAGGAACTTCTCCATCACCAACTGCCTCACAAACCAGAAAGCACGACCTGGTTGCCCGGCCATCCCCGCGACCTGAACGCGAGGGTCGACTGCGTCCAATGCGCAGCCTCTCCCCTACCGACACGCCCATTCTGGAGATCCCCGACTTGGACCTGTTCCGGGGCAAGGTCGCCGCCCTGATCGGCCCAAACGGTGCCGGCAAGACTACGTTTGTGCGAACCATCCTGGAAGAGTTGGAACCACTCACCGGCAGAGTGGAGTTAGGCGCTTCGGTTGACGTAGGCTATCTTGCACAACGACACATGGGGAGCGGCTACGGCTTGATGCAGGGCGAGCAGACCGTTTTGGACGCGTTGCTCGAAGTTAAGCGGCTCCCCACCGAGAGGGCGCGGACCTTTTTGGGTCAGTTTCTTTTCAAAGGAGACGAAGTTTTCCAAACTGTCGAGAGCCTTTCAGGGGGCCAGCGAAGCCGCATCGCCCTGGCACGGCTGACACTACAAGGAGCTAATTTCCTTCTGCTGGACGAACCTACCAATCACCTGGACCTGGACAGCCAGGAAATCCTTCAGGACGCTCTACGTCAGTTTGACGGGACCATCCTGCTCGTCACCCATGACCGCGCTCTCATCGACGCCTTGGCGACGCAGATCTGGCAAGTGACACCGGGGAAGGGGAATCGACCAGGTCAGCTGGAACAGTTTAACGGCACATGGAGGCAGTGGCAGGAGGAACGTCTTCAAAGCTCCGGGACGGCGTCGATTGTGACGGAGGATCTGTATCCGTCAGCTGCGGAAGAGGAGTGGGAGCAGCAGAGAGAGGCGCGCCGACAGCGGCAAAGGGCCCAGAGGCAGGAGCAGGCAGTTGCCGAAACAGAGGAACGCGTCGCACGCATGGAAAGCAGGCTGAATGAAATCGAAGAAGGTATGGCCCAAGCGAGTGCTTGCCAGGACTTTGGGGAGCTGAAGGCGTTGCAGGACCAGCACAGGGCAGTCTCCAAGCGGCTGGAAGAACTGATGGAAGAATGGGCTGCCATGGCCGCTTGACAGGCTTGTCAGCAGACCGCTTTTTCAGCTAAAATAGGGCCCAGTCGGGAAAACCAATAGCAAAGGGTTTAATCGGAAATGTCGCGGAAATCTCTGGTAATCGGGCTGACGGGCAATATCGCAACCGGCAAGAGCACGATTCTCAGCTACCTCAGAGAGAAGTGTGCCTTCATCATCGATGCCGATAAGTTGGGTCACCGCGTGATCGAGCCGGGCGGCTTGATGGCCACCCGTACCGCCCCGAACAGTGTGCGTCCGTCTCGCCTGAGCACACACCGGCGCCGGCTTCTGGAGGCGCGCAGGATGGAGGAGAGCGAAGCCCGGCAAATGATTGACCTGCAGCCGCCGCAGGCGGCTAAAGTGAACCAGGCCGATCGCGTCATCGAGAACGATGGCAGTCTGACTGAGTTACACGCGCAGTTGGATGCGATTTGGGAGGACTTGAAGCGAAGATATCCGCGGCGAATGACTACGCTGGCACGCTAAAGGATTCCGAAAGCACATGGACTTTCTGAGAAGATTCTGGTCCGATCACACAGTCTTGTCCAACTGGGCTGTGCTGGCGGTCGGTTTCGTTGTGATTCTGCTCTTCAGCGCACGAGGCGTTGGGTTTGACGGCGCGCAGTGGGCAGCTCTGATTGGTGTAACCGTTGGCCTGGCCGGTCTGTGCGCATGGATCATAAGTTGGGAATAGCTTGATGAGCGAAAAGCGTGACTACTACGAAGTGCTTGGCATTGAACGGGGCGCTGATGAACAGGCGCTCAAGCGGGCCTTCCGCAAGCTGGCTCAGCAGTACCATCCTGACGTCAATCCGGAACCCGATGCCGAGGCCAGGTTCAAGGAGATTAACGAGGCCTACCAGGTCTTGAGCGATCCCCAGAAACGGGCAGTCTATGACCGGTTTGGACACTCGGGCTTGGGCGGATCTGGTGGTTTCAGCGATTTCAGCCAGGGATTTGGCGACCTGGGCAGCATTTTTGAGGAGGTTTTCGGATTCGGCGGCATGGGACGCGGGAACCGGCGGACTCCCCGCCGCGGGGCGGATCTGAGGGTAGACGTCACGTTGAGC
>VYDA01000663.1 GCA_009843665.1 Caldilineaceae bacterium SB0675_bin_29
AGAAGTGTTCGGTGGGATCAATAACGGAGTCCTGCCAGTCCTGGTAGCGGGCGGCCTCCTCCAGGTTATCTGCCTTGCCGTCATCGACCAGCTGCTGAAGGGTGTCAAGCTGCATTTCGTTCAGCGCACCGGCCTGTAAGGCAAGCAACCAGCTGCTGAACTCTTCCTTTTCGTCAATACGTGCCATTAATGGTTCACCTCATTGTTCAGGTCAAGCGCCGCGTCATAGCGTAAACTCGACATCGCTGCCATCTTCAAAATAGAGTTGCAGGTGGAGAGCGTTGAGCCTGAAGTGGCTCATGCTGAGGCAGGCGCGATCGGCCTGCGTGCGCTCTGCCGAGGCCTTCACCCAGCGGCTTTCCCGGCCTTTGTGTTCGAACTGCAAGTAGCTCCCGTCCCTAAAGAAGAGAACAGCCTGGTTGAATTCGGAATTGGCTACGTAGCGAACTGCGTGCGCGGCCGCGCTCTGTGCCTGGGAGAACGAATTCAGTTCGATCTGAAAGGAATTGTCATCGGGGGTTGATGGTTGTACCATGCGGCGGCCCCTGCTTCTACCAGTTGAGCTACCATCGGTGATTGAAATCCGGCGCCACAAGATCCGTTTCAGCGTTGCATTGGGGAAGACTATACAGCAGTGACCGCGATCATGCAAGGAATTCCTGTTAAACGGGTGCATCCCAGATTTTTTGCGAGACTCGTCTGACCAGAGTTGAATCCAGCCTGTTCAATGAATCAACTCTACTTGGCGGACAATAATTTGGGATACGCCCCTGTTAAACCGGCAGCGAAGCCGAATAGTGATGGGCACGCACTAGTGGCGGACGATGGTCGCCCCGATGACTGAGGTCGCCAGAAATGTACCGTCCCGGTCCGAAAAGGTTTCTTTGTCAGATTGGAAAGAGGAGGCTTGTCAGAGGCTTGCCGACTGGGAGTGGGTAGGAACTTAGATGGTTGATGACCGGTGCAAGGGTAGCGCAAGGCGTTGGATTTTCTTGAAGGGGGCGTGTGTGCTACGATTGCAGCATTGTCGAAGGTGCGGTCCAGTGTTTGGAAATGGAGTCGTACGATGAAAAAACTGCTAAAGTTTCTCTTCTTTGTTGGATTTGTCGCGGGTGTAGTGTATGTGCTGAAGCAGGCTTTGCGAGGCATGCAGCCGGAGGGGGCAGGAAGCGGCGTTTTGCCTGATACGCCGGTGACCCCCTTGGAAGATATGCCATTGGGCGGCGAGGTAAGTCCGCAGCTCCTGGACATACTGGTGGATCCAGAGGACAAGGGGTCGCTTCAGCTGATGGACGACAGCAAGTTCCTGCTTAACCCTCGCAATGGCTATCGCTATCCGATTCGCAATGGGATTCCGGTGATGCTCATTGAGGAGGGGAAAAAGTACCAGGATGAAAGCCTGATTCAGAACGGGCAGGAACAGACGGAGGCTTCGTCGGCCTAAGGTTGTTCCATCTTGCCGGTGAATAAAGACCGGCACACCGGGGGAACGGCAGAAGCTGTTTCACCTTCGGTGTAACCTCGTTCCCTATGAGAGTGAAGTGCAAATAGCGGAGGAGCCTGGCGACAGGTGGTACGCCAGGCTTTTTTTATTCTCTGAAGTTGTGTTGGTTCTAAAGAACTCAAGTCAGGCGAGAGGCGCGGGGGGGGTCCCCGGCTGGCGTTCTGACCGGTGTGTAGGGAGTTCGATGGTAAAGAACGCGCCATCACGGTTTTCCACGCTCACGTTTCCGCCGTGCGCTTCGACAGCGCTCTTGACGATGGCAAGGCCTAATCCCACTCCTGGAAGCTGTTCGCTTATTTCGCCGCGATAGAAGCGCTCGAAGATCCGCTCCAAGTCGGACGGCGGGATTCCCGGCCCGCTGTCAGATACGGTCAGAAGCGTAGCATGGGCTTCTGCGCTTGCGGCGAGTTCGACGAAACCTCCTGGCTGTGTGAATTTCAAGGCGTTGTCCAGGAGGTTGGCCAGCGCCATCCCCAAGCTTGTCCTATCACACCAGATCGAGTCAAGGCCGTCTGGCACAGACAGGCACAATTCGATCTGCTTGGCCGCGGCAGTCGACCGAAACGGGGAAAGCGCTTCTTGCAGCAGGTCTGAGAGGTCATGTTTAGCGACATCCAGGGCTGCGACACCGCCTTCCAGGCGGGAAAGGTCGAGCAGGTGTCCTGTCATCCACTGCAGTCGCTCCAGCTGGCGCTGGCTTTCGCCCAGGAACTCGGTGCGCGTTTCCGGTTCACTGCCGGCCTTGCCCTGCAGGATTTCAATGAACTGGCGGAGAGCAGTTAGTGGCGTACGCAGTTCATGTGAGGCGTCTGCGATGAAGCGGCGCAGTGCGTCTCTCTCGGCGGCCAGATCAGCGAAGGAGGCTTGAAGTCGTGCTGCCATGCGGTTGAAGCGCCGGGCGAGATCACCAATTTCCCCGCCCGTTTCGGGGGCCCGTACAGCCAGGTCCCCCTCTTCCATCTGCTGCGTTGCGCCTTCGAGGGCCATCAAGGGGGCCGTCAGCGTCCGGCTCATCAGGAATCCAAGAATCACCGCCACCAGGACCGCGCCCATTCCCGCCACAATCAGCGCTCGACGAATGGCAAGAAGGGGCTCGGCGAAGAAGGTAAATCTGTTGGTCATCTGGACGTAACCGACAACCTGTTCGTCGTGTTGGACGGGGACGGTAACTTGAGGCCCTTCTGCAGGCTGAGGTACCGCCTCGGGGGCGTAGCCGAAAACAATGCGCCAGATTCGCGGCGTTGAAAGAACATCGAGAGTCACGGGGCGATTTTGCGTTGTGTCCCCGTTGTCAGATGAAGCGTCGCCTGGATCGACGATGACTAGCCTGTCCCCCAGAAAGCCAGGACGTCTTTCGAGCGACAAGGCGGCTGCCTCCTCATTCTTTGTGCCGCCTTCGTCAAGGTCCATCGCAATCATTCCACGCGGGTGCCCTGAGCCTGAAATCACGATAACCGGGCTGACCATCCCCTTTAGCCAGCTCTCTCTGTCGCTACGGGAGAGATCGCTAAGTAAGCTCAGTAAGGCAGGCCTCGAATCCAGAGGTGCCAGGCGCATTTGTGAATGGGCAAGCGCCCGATGATCTCTGTCGAGAATCGTAAGTTCCGTATTGGTGAGGAAACCGGAAGTTATGGCCAGTTGTTGAAGGCGAAGGCCCTGGTTCGAGCGGACCAGGAGCGGCTTGGCCATGCGCGCTACGGCCTCGGCGTTGAGGACGAGCGTCTCATACTCGCGGGCGGCCATGTACCGGGTCAGAAGGCTAAGGGCAACGACTCCGATTAACAGGATTGTCAGCAGGGTCAGGGCAGCGTAGCTAATTATCAGACGCCAGCGAATCGAGTACAGCATTTGCGCCTCTTCAACTCCCAAGAGGACGCGTCAGGAAGAGTTCCTGCATCCTCTGTTGGGGCGATCCGGCCACAGGTTGCCGCTCTGCGGTCCGGCAGCCGACCGCAGAGCGGAGTGAGTTTAGACTGTGCCAGCGTCCGAGGTGGGAGCACACCATCGTGCCGGCCCGCCTCTGGCGGCGCTGGTCTGTCAACGAGTAGGTAGGTCTAGGAACTGCTCTGCGACTCCTGAGCGTTCTTCTGCTCTTCGTGGTCCTGGTTCTGAAGGTCCTTCATGTGCATTCGGAGGCGCTCAAGGGGCATGATGGACACACCCAGAAAGGCCTTGTCCTCGTCGTCGGGGTGGGCGCCCAGAGTAACTGTTGTAGCAATGGATTCGCCTTCTCGCGTCACAGTGATTTCCACTTCATCACCGGGGCTGTGCGTCGCCAGGGCTTCGACCAAGTCCTCAAAGTTGGAGATCTCGGTGTCGCCAATGGCGGTGATTACATCGCCTTGCTGCAGTTCTGCGAGAGCCGCCGGGCCCTGCTCCTGCACATCCATGACCAGGGCACCATCCGGCAGTTCCATAAAGGAGAAGCGGTTGCCGAACGGCAAGGCGAAGCCGAAGCGATTGCCCCACGGCTGACGGCGGTCGGGACCAGACCGGTTCATTTCGACGCGAAAGCGTTCGGTCGGTGCGATGCTTACGCCGATGAAGGCTTTCTCACCGTCATCCGGATGTGTGCCGAGCGTAAAACTCAGGTTCGTGCTCTCTCCTTCGCGATCCACCGTCAGCTCGATGACGTCACCGGGGCTGTATTCGGCAACGGCCTCAACCAAGTCTCTATTACCCGTGATTTCGTCGTCGTCAATGGCGGTGATCAGGTCGCCAGCCATTAGGCCTGCTGTTGCGGCTGGGCTCTCGTCCAGCACAGCGGTGACCTCCGCGCCGTCGCCAACGAAGCCGGGGAATCGTTCCATCCCCCTGAAACGCTCAAAACTGGGACTGCGTCCGAAACCAGGCATTGCCGAGGCCCGCCCACGGTGCGCTCTCCAGCCCTGGATCCGGGGAGCGTCTGGCGACACGCCCAGCAGCGGGTAGCCGTCCCTGTCGGCGAGGGTGACCGAAAGCGTCATCTCTTCGTCGCCGCGTTTCACGGTCAGTTCGAG
>VYDA01000475.1 GCA_009843665.1 Caldilineaceae bacterium SB0675_bin_29
GGGGAATCCTGCAACGCTACTCTGTTACCACTGCGCGCCGACTCATTGGCCGCCTCCACGACCGCCAGCCCTGCCAGCCCTTCCTCACCGGGAATTGGATTCGGTCCCTCTCCCGCAACCGCCCTGCCAAACGCCTCCACCAGCGCAACGTGCGGCCGCGGCCCGCCCGCTCCGATCGAATAGTCCCGCGTCCCCTTTGCCGTGAGCACACGCAAACTTCCCGACGAGTCCTTCGCCGATATCGGGGCGGCCTCTATCGATCCCTCCGTACCCCAGATCTCCAGCCCGTTCGCACGCTCCGGCTCGTGGTTGGCAGTCGTCCAGTGACTGGTCACCACCGCCTGCGCGCCGCTCGCCAGCCGCAGCAACAGCGTCGACGTGTCCGCCACCGGTGAACTGTCGACCAGCGTCTCCACCAGCGCCGCAACCGATTCCGCCGGCCCGCACAGAAAACGCAGCAGATCGATACAGTGTATCCCCAAATCCATCACCGGACCGCCGCCGCTGATCTCCGGGTCATGATGCCAGACCCCCGGCTGCGGCGGAAACCGGTCCGAAAAGTTGATACGCGCCGCCGTCACCTGCCCAACCGCGCCCTCCTCAAGAAGACGCCTGATCCGCTGATGACGCGCGTTGAAACGCTGGTAATGGCAGATTGTCAGCAAGACCCCACTTGCCCGGCAAGCATCGATCATCTCCCGCGCCTCGCCGGTTGTCATCGCCATCGGCTTCTCGCACAGCACGTGCTTGCCCGCCTCCGCCGCCAGGACCGTCTCCCGCGCGTGCAGATGCGGCGGCGTGGCAACGTAGACGGCGCTTACTTCATCATCCTCCAGCAGCGCTTCCACAGAATTATACGCGCGCCGCGCCCCATGCCTCTCCGCAAACCGCTGCGCCGCAGCCAGTTCCCGCCGCGACACCGCCGCCAGCTCGTGACCGTCCGCCGACGCCACCGCCGGCGCAAACTGGCTCTCCGCGATTTTGCCCGCCCCCACGATTCCCCAATGGACCGTCATACCTCGCTCATCCTCGTTACCAGTCCTTTTCGGCACACTGCGTTAAGCCGATCGATTACTGCTCCACCGCCTCCTCACGCCCGCTCTCCAGCGCCCGCTCCAGCGCCGAAGCCACCCGAAGCGCCGCCAGCCCGTCACGGCCCGTCACGATCGGCTCCCACTTCCCCTGCACAACCCCCACAAAATGGCTGAACAGCGAACGGAACATCCCCTCTTGCTTCCCGTGCAGCACCGGCGTATAGCCGATATCCGGATAGTTCGGCTCGCCGCCAACATGGTAGATCGCAACCGAGTTCTCATGCCCCAACACCTCAGCCGCGCCCTCTCTGCCGTGAATACTGAAATGCTCCGCCTGCGAGCGCCCGCTGAACGCCGGCGTACTCCACGACGTCTCCAGCACGCCCACCACGCCGTTATCAAAAGTAAAAACGCCGATGATGAAGTCCTGCTTTCCCTTCGCCTTCTCCCTGGAATATGCCTTAACGCTCGTAATCGGTCGCCCCACAGTCCACAACATCATGTCGATATCGTGCGGCGTCAGCCAGTACGCCAGCGAGAATTTCCCCAGCACCCGCTCCGCCGCTAACTCGATCGTATTCCGCCGCGAGTACAAATGCATTACTTCCCCGATCTCGCCCGCAGCCACCGCCGCGCGCATCGCCGCATAGGGATGGTCGAAACGCAAACTGTGACACACCATCAGCTGCACACCCACCCGGTCCGCCGTCTCCACAAAACTCTGCGCATCCGTCGCCGAGACCGCCATCGGCTTCTCTACCAGCACGTGCTTGCCCGCCTCCAGCGCAGCCAGCACCGGCGCCGTGTGCATCCACTCCGACGCCGCCACCACCACCGCCTCGATCTCCGGGTGGCTGGCCAGCATCGCCTCGTGCCCGACGTTCGGATACCCCGGGACCCCGTACTGTCCCGCAACTTCGTTTGTTGCCCCCTCACTGCGGCCCGACACCGCCACCAGGTTGGTCTCGCTCAGTTCGCTCGCCAGCCGTGCGTACACGCGTCCCATTCGCCCCGGTCCGACGACTCCAATCTGCAAAGGTGAATTCATCATGAAAAAGTTGCTTTCCTTCTTGGTCTGTTTTGTCCTCTGGTCTTCGGTCAGACTATTGCCCGAATCTACCTATCTGAACCGTGCGTCCGCCCTCTTCGGCCGAGCGCACCAGCGCCGCCATCATCGCCATCACCTCAACCGACCACGCAATCGGAAACGGCGGTTCGCCGCTTTCCGCCATCTGGATCACACGCGCCAGCGTCTCAGTATAAAAACGGCTTCCGTCTACGATATCCGCCTCCCCCCATCCCTCCGCGCCGAACACCGCGCCGTGATAGAGGCCCGGCGTCTCGTGCAGCAGATTGATCACCCCCTGCCGCCCGTCCGCATAGTGCACAAGCCCGATATCGCACCGCTCTGTCCGCCGTGTCGTCACCGCCGCCGCGCCGCCTCCCAGCAGCGTATGCAGCAGCTCCACCGCATGCACGCCGTAGAAAAAGGGATGCAGCGCCCGCGGGTCCGGGAAATCCCCTGCCGCCGCGCCGCTGACTATAGCGCAATTCAGCGCGCCAAAGCCTTTCATCTTCTCCTGCAGTTCCATAATCTCCCCCGCATAGCGCAGCGCCGAACACGACATCAACGGCACACCCCCGTCCGCGGCCAACTTGACCAGGCTGTGAACGTCCTTCATCTCGTTCGCAAACGGCTTGTCCACAAAAGTCGGCAGACCCGCCTCGATCGCCAGCCGCGCATGAGGCGGATGGTCGTCCCCGTAGCGGTTCACCACCATCGCCAAATCCACGTCCGTAAGGGCCTCCGCCGGCGTCCCCACCACCTCCGCGATCTGCCACTCCGCCGCCTTCGACCGGGCCTGCTCCGCATCCTCCCCCCACAGTTTGACCACCTGCGCCCGCCCGTGCAAAGGGCTGTCCGCCGGGTTCACCAACTGCGTCCACGCCTCCGTATGCGTGCTGTCCGCACCGATCATGCCGATTCGTATCATTTTCTCTTCCTCTGGGCAGGTTTCCTTGCTTCAGTTACTGCGCAGCCGGTTTTCGCCGCATACGCCCAATTCTGATTGACAGCAAATTCACCTGTTGGCTATACTTTACCTGCGATTCAAAACTGTGCCAGCCGGTCGTCAGCCCGCGACCGGAAAAGCCCGAAAACTCGCAAAGGAGTTCTCAACATGGCCCTGACCGACGAACAGAAAGAATTCTTCTGGGAAAATGGCTATCTCCCCTACCACCGCATCCTCTCAGACGAAGACCTCGACGCCTTGCGCCAGCGCAGCGAAGACATTATCAGTGGCAAAGTCAACCACGTCCCGCCCCGCTACATCCAGTTCGAGGCCAAATTTCGCGACGGCCTCCCCGACGATGTCGAGCCGCTCGACGCCGTCCGCAAAATGACCCAGCTCTGCTACTTCGACGACGTATTCGAGAGCACCGCTCGCAAACCGGAAATCGTCGACGTAATCGACGACCTCATCGGTCCCAACATCAAGCTCTACACAGATCAGCTGATGATGAAGCCCCGCTTCCACGGCACCGTCACCGATTGGCATCAGGACTCGATGGCGTGGCATCAATTTGCACCCCAGGAGCACGTCAGTTGCTGGGTCGCCCTCGACGACGCCACCGTCGAAAATGGCTGCATGACCGTGATTCCCGGCAGCCACAAATGGGGGCCAATCGATCGCGACTATAAGGATCGCTTCCTGGCCAACCCGCTCCTGAACGAACCGCTCCCGGTCGAACTACCCGCCGGCAGCTGTATGTTCCATCACGGCCTGAACTTCCACCGCACCGGGGCCAACTCGACTCCCCACCGCCGCCGCGGCCTTGCTCTCCACTACATCCGCTCCGAAACAATGTACCTCGGCATCGAAGACGAAGAATCCCGCCTCCTCACCGAATGCGAAAAGCCCCGCGGTGAGTTCCGCTTCATGTTGATTCGCGGCAAGGAATACCCTGGCAGAGTCTAAGACCAACTGACATTTCCTACCACCCTGCCGTCCCACCGTATGGGCACCCCTTGTGGGTGCCCTCGTGGATCCACCACCCTCCCGGGAACTTCACTAAACTATAAGCCCGAAAACTCCAGGTCAAACAAACGCCAACGACACCCAGTCAACAGGCAATGCCAGCGCCGCCCCAATTCACGGCCGTCGCCGCCTAAATCTCTATCCTCCGGCCCGTCCGCGACGACTCGTACGCGGCATCGAATATCTGCAAAATATGGTGAGCGTCATCGATGCTCACCACCGGCTTTCCCCCCTCACGCACAGCCCGCACAAAATCGGTCACGTACTCAAACCCCCACTGCTCCGCATAAACCGGCCGCGGCGCCGGCGGCATATCAAACCGCCGCTCCGGCGCCCCCGCCCACCAGGGGGGTTTTAAAAAAAGAAGCGGGCGGCGGAGAGGATATTTTTGATAGAGGGGGTGGGCGGGTAATTATAAAAAAA
>VYDA01000258.1 GCA_009843665.1 Caldilineaceae bacterium SB0675_bin_29
GTTCTACTTGTCTAACCGCTGGGTGTACTACGAGGAGGGGGATTGACGATGCGGTCGGACAGACAGGTGCCGGGGGCGTTGACAACCGAATGGCAGTCGTCCACTGCCGAAATGCAGGCTGCCAGCGCCACGTTGAGCAGGCGCAGCGAATCCTCGCGATCCACTTGGGAGATTGTGAGACTGGCGGCGCTGCAACTCTTTATGACCTTTCTGGTGGTAACATTCCTGGTGCCACCTTCTGGATGATGTCGTCCAGCCTCAAAGTTTCGACTGAGGTGTTTGCCCATCCGATCGTGTGGCTGCCGCAGGATCCCCATTGGAACAACTACGTCAAGGCGTTTCAACTGCTGCCGCTGACGAGATTCATCGTCAATACACTGATCATCGTATTGTTTGCGGTGCTGGGGACGGTCGTCTCGTCGGCGCTGGTGGCGTATTCGTTTGCCCGCATCAGCTGGCCGGGGCGCAATTTCTGGTTTGGCCTGCTGCTGGCGACGATGATGCTGCCGGATGTGGTGACCCTGGTTCCCCGCTTCCTGATATTCAAGAATCTGAAATGGATCGACACCTGGTTGCCGCTGATCGTGCCCTACTGGGGAGGCATCGGCGCGATCTATGTATTTCTGATGCGCCAGTTCTTTCGCGGCATCCCGATGGAGCTGGAAGACGCGGCCGAGATCGACGGCGCCAACCGCATCCGGGTGCTGATACAGATTCTGCTTCCTCTGTCCAAGCCGGTCATCGCAACCGTTGCTGTTTTTGCGCTGTTGCAGCACTACAACGACTTTATGAATCCGCTGATCTACATCAACTCAATGGACAAGTGGCCGCTGGCCCTGGGCATCCGCGCCTACAATGACTCCTACGCCAAGAATTGGGAGGTTGTTTTCGCAGCCAGCACGGTGATGTTGACGCCGATGGTGGCGATATTCATCGTAGCCCAGCGGTACTTCGTTCAGGGGATCGCCATGACCGGATTTGGCGGGCGGTAACAGATCCATTCACTACGTTGCAGAAATACGAACGCCTCGCAATCTTCCGCTCCTCGTCCATTCGTCAAGATCTAACTGAATCAGGGCTCCCCATTGCCTGCCTCTACCCAGGCTGCGTAGAAGTCACCAACTGACGCATAGCGCAATCCGGGCTCGTCGCTGCACGCCTTGAGAACAATGTCATAGTGGGCGTCGCTGCCGCGGAAGGCGGAGCGGTCCAGCGTGCCGTCAGACATCAGGTTGGCTGCAGTTCGACCCATGGTGAAGACGTTGGTTCGCTCATCGATAAACGCGCCGCGCTCAAACTCCTCGGGCGCCATGTATCGGGATGAGCCAAACATACGGCCCATCTCATTGACAAAAGGCGATTCACGATACATGTCCAAATCGACGACATGCAGTTCGTGGCAGGCAAAGTCATAGATCAGACAGCCGTCATAGAAGTCGACCGCGATCCATCCTGCCTGTGCAAGCTCACAGTGCAGGTCGAAGATGACGTCCAGCGCTTCCATGATCTCCGGGCGGGGGAGCCTGCGGAAGCGCTGCATGGCTGATAGAGGATCCTGGCGCGTTGCACTTCCAGCGTGGAGAAGCTCGCCTTCCACCCACGAGTAGACAAGCAGCGGCCCGTGCGCCGACTCGATCACGTTGTGGAGCCGGGGTAAGGCGTTGTGAAAACAGCTGCGCCGAACACGAACTGCGTTGTGAAGCAGGGCTACCCTCTCCTCGTGGGGCAGAAAGGGGCGGGGATCGTGAGGGTCACCCGCTGTCTTGACGAAGAAGCGCTGTTGTCCGACCTGAACGCCATACGAAATGTTACCAGAATCCTGCACCTGTGCATCAAAGACTGCGAAGATTTCACCGGTCTCATTCAGATAGACGCCAGGCGCTTGCTCTATGACCCCTGTGTCCAGCAGTGGATGGCTCAAGAGTGCTTGCTCCTCAATGCATTGCGTTCAATTGAGGAGCCTATCTTAGCACAGTTTGGATCGAGTGGATGCGCGGCGGGTGAATCGGGTGCATCCCAGATTATGGGGTGGCAACAGTCTGGCGGGGAATCAGTGTCAGCGGTGGCGGGACGTGGTCTGGCTGGACACCTTCGATTAGGCACCTGTTACGAATATCGACACCAGGTCGGCGAGGCATGTTGTTGGCCGGGGGCGTTGCGGGGGCGGAGCCCCTGCACAAGGGAGGGCCGAATAGGCCCGACCGCCCGGAACTGCAGGAGCTTCATTCACTCAGATTCCTTGGTAAGTCGGGCTTTGGCTGCCCCTACTCGCGACCGACTCCACGAACAACGACGTTGGCGACTTCAAAGGAATAGGGCGGATCGTCGGCCTGTGCATCGCGATAGGTGGGGATCCAGGTCCAGCGTTCGCGACGTTCTGTGTTCGGGTGGCTGGCGTGCATGGTCAGGTCATGGAAGAAGACGGCGCCGCCGGCCTCCAGCGGGGCGGTGACGGCTGCACTCTCATCGACCGTCTCGGGCCGGATGCGGTGGCCGAATCCGGAGCCGTCGCTCATGTCGCCGTCGTGAATCACGCTGCCGCGATGCGAGCCGGGCAAGAGCTTGAGACAGCCGTTTTCGGGCGTGGCATCGTCGAGCGCGACCCAGACAGAGATCTTGTGTGTGCCTTCCCAGTACGGCCAGTCCTGATGCCAGGGGCTGGCGATATGCGTATCTTCATCTTTGTACACGACTTTGTCGCTCAAGAATTCGACGTTTGGGCCAATGATGGCTTCAAGGATATCGACCAGGCGGTCGTCGCGCACGGATTGGCGAAACAGGCTGCTGCGGCCGGCCAGCCCGACGTAGACTCCGGTTTCATCCACGAATTTCTTCTGGCTGCCCTCTCCTTCAGACTCCTGCCTTACCTCGTGCAGAATATTCTGAATTTCCTCTTTAAGGACCATTACCTCCGCGCGACTGAACAGGTTGGGGACGACGACAAACCCATCGCGCGCGAAAGATTGGGCGATTTCAGCTATGGATGCGTTCATTGACTTTCCCTTCTTATTCACTCTTGAAAACAAATGATCCGTTGCCGATTTCACGGGCACCTCTAATATACTTCAAAAAGAAAAAAAACGAATCGCCAGAATTTTCGCAGGTGGCTCACATCCCGGTGTATATGCAGTCAGATGAGGTAGCTGGAGGCGACTCGGCGAAAGGTGTCGGCCCGCTCCGCCACCACGTCCAGATCGTCGTTGATTGTCACGCCAAAGGCGGAACCCAGGCCAGCGTCGGAGACGCCAATGCTGATATTGATCGAGCGGGCCAGCAGGTCGTCGGTGCGCGGCAACATCCCTTTTCCGTATTGCATCGAACCGCCGGCTTCGGCGTAGTGGGGGCAACTGAACGAGCAGGACAACGGCGTGGGCATGCGTTGTTCCAGCAGGTGTTCCATGTTGTTGTAGACGTGCCAGCCGGCTTCGGCCACGACCTTGCTGTCCAGCTCTGCGGCGATCTTGGCGGCCACATTTGCGTCCGGGAGGATGACCGTAAGTATGGTGGCGACCTCCTCCTCGGGATCGAGGACTTCGCGGAATTCCAGGCCTGGCAGATCGGAAATCGCCGCTTTGAAATGCCGCTTACTGGTCTGTAGACGGTCGATCAATGTGGGCAGTTTGCGCAGTTGGGCCAGCAGCACGGCGGCCTGCAGCTCAGTGCAGCGAAAGTCCAGGCCGAGGAAGGGGCGTCTGCCGATCTCAACGCCGGTCCGCAACGGGGAATGCCCCTGGTCATGAAAGGCAAACGCACGCCTGTACAGCTCCTCGTCATCGGTGATGATCATGCCGCCATCGCCCGATGTGATGGTCTTGTAGATGTTGAAACTGAAGGCGCCCACATGGCCGATTGAGCCGATGGGGCGGCCGCGGTAGGCGGCGCCGAAGGCCTGGCAGCAGTCTTCGATGAGGTACAGGTTGTTTATGTCTGCGACACGCCTGAGCTCCTCCAAACGGGCCGGATTGCCCATCATGTGGACAGCCATTATCGCTTTGGTACGGGGGCTGATCTTGGCTTTCACGTCATCAGGGTCAAGGTTGAAGGTACGATCGATCTCTGCGAGTACGGGTACGGCGCCGGTGTAGACGATGGCCGAGATGCTGGCGACGAAGGTGAAGCCGGGAACGATCACCTCGTCTCAGGGACCGATGCCCAAGGCTGCCATCGCGGCCAGCAGGGCCGATGTACCGGAGTTAACCGCCACTGCGTACTTGACTTGCGACAGGGCAGCGATCTCCTGCTCCAGCTGGTAGACCTTTCCCTGGAAGCGCGGGTCAACGCCATCGGGGGTCGTTACGCCGTAGCGATAGAGATAGCCTGCTCGCAGCACTTGCAGGACTTCCTCTATCTCCTCTTCACCGACCAGTTCCATGCCGGGTCCGGCCATTCTAGTTCTCCTTGATTTCAGCGAACCGGCCGCAGAGTGACCGGTTACAGCATTGCACGTCTGCGCGCTGCGATGTCTGCTGGTCTGTTCATTGC
>VYDA01000435.1:0-3933 GCA_009843665.1 Caldilineaceae bacterium SB0675_bin_29
GCGCTGGAGCTGGTCGTCGACGCGGGTGAGGCCGGCGGAGAGGACTGCAGCCTGCCAGCCGCTGAGGCGCAGGTTGGTGCCGAGGTTGGGATGTTCGTAGCCGTGGCCGTCCGGGCTGCGTCCGCAGTTGGCGATACTCCACATGCGCTCGGCCAGATCGGCATCGTTGGTCAACAGTGCGCCACCTTCGCCGGCGGTGAGGTTTTTGCTGGCCTGGAAGCTGAATGAGCCGGCAACGCCGAGGGAGCCGACGGGCTGGCCGTTCCAGCTGCTGCCGTGGGCGTGGGCCGCGTCTTCGATGACGAAAAGATTGTGCTTGCGGGCGAGTCGCTGATGGCGGCTTCGACGGCTGGGATTGAGAGATTCCAGGTCTCCAGATCGACGTCGGCAAAGACGGGGGTGGCGCCGACGATGCGTACGGAGGCGGCGGTGGCGATAAATGTGTAGGGAGGTACGATGACCTCGTCTCCGGGCCCGATTTCGAGGGCGCGCAGGGCGGTCTCGATGGTAGTGGTTCCGTTGACGGTTGTGACGCAGTGTTGGGCGGCGTGGCGGGCGGCGAAGGCGGATTCGAATTCGGTCACGGCTGTGTCGTAGCCGCCCCATTCCCCTCTTTCCAGTACGGCCAGGAGGCCGGCGCGCTCGGTTTCATCCCACTGGGGCCAGCTGGGCCAGGGTTGGGTGCGGACCGGCTGGCCGCCGTGTATGGCAAGCTCCGTTTTTGTCATGTTGACCTCTGCGCAGGCGGGTTAAAGGGGCCTGGGGTGAGCATTTGCGCGCATAGTTTCAGGGCCTGTTTGAGGGCCTGTGGACTGGCGACGCCCTTGCCGACGATGTCGAAGGCGGTGCCGTGGGCGGGTGTCGTGATGGGTGTGGAGAGGCCGGCGTGGACGGTGACGCCGCGTTCGAAGCCAAGCAGCTTCATGGCGATCTGGCCCTGGTCGTGGTACATGGTGACGACGCCGTCGAACTCGCCGCGGCTGGCGCGCAGGAAGACGGTGTCGGGCGGGTAGGGGCCGGAGGCGGCGATGTCCTCTTCCTGGGCGGCTGCGACGGCGGGACGGATGACGTCGATCTCTTCGCTGCCGAAAAGCCCGCCTTCGCCGGCATGGGGATTGAGACCGGCTACGGCGAGGCGGGGGGACGGCAGGCCGCTACGGCGGATGGTGTGGTGGATGAGACGGATGGCGGGCAGGATTTCAGCGACGGAGATGTGTTCGTAGACGGCGCGCAGGGGGATGTGGGAGGTAACACGGGAGGTATAGAGTCCGTCGAGTGTGTTGACTTCGCCGACGTGGCCGCTGACGCCAAGGCGGTCGGCGAAATAGCGTAGTTCGTCCTCGTGGCGGCTGCCGGCGGCGTGCATGGCCTGTTTGTTGAGCGAGGCGTAGGTAATGCCGTCGATGAGGCCGGTGCGGGCGAGGTTGGCGGCATAGTCGAGGGATTGCAGGACGTAGCGGCCGGCGGCGGGGTTCATGCGGCCGGGCGTGTGTTCTTCCTGCGAGAAGGATGGGCCGGTCAGGAGTACGGGGCCGGGGGCCGCGGTGGGCAGATCCTCTGGTGAATTGTAATGGGGCAGTTCGAGCGAGAGACCGGCGCATTGGGCGCCCCAGTCCAGGATCCAGGGTTCGCCGATGACGATGACATTTACTCCATCGTAACTGGTGGTCGTTTTGTCCGGTTCCGGCTCTTCCGCCAGGACGCGGGCGACGATTTCCGGTCCTATGCCGCAGGGGTCGCCAAGAAGGAGGGCCAGGCGGGAGGAGCGCGTCGGTGTTGCTGGACTGGGCGTCATGTGATGGGAGTGCGGTGATGTTCCGGTTCGGCGCGGCGGTTGGCGGATGGGACTTTCGGGCACCGCCCAGTGCTGACGCTGGGACTGTCAGCATTGGGCGTGTTTGCTTTCAAGCGGATCAGGCGTACTCCAGAACCGGCTCCATTTGCCAGGGCGTCTGCATGACGCCGTCTGTGAAGGACAGCGGTGTTTCGCCGGTTATGGTGAGACGGGGATGGCTTTCGACTTCTGCGCGCAGGCTGGGGCTGACGTAGAAGTCCTCCAGGGTGAGGGTGTCGCGGATGAAGACCATTTTGGCGGCGTCCTGGGGTTCGGCGCAGATGCGGAGGGAGACCTCGAGGGCGCGCTCGTCGTCGGCGAAGGTGAGGGGCAGGTGGGAGCGGGTGGCGCTGAAGATGCCGGACGTTACGGCATTCATGTAGGTGGCCTGCCAGTCGATCTTGCGGAAGACGCGCTCGGTGGTCACGTTGGCGAGTCCGAGGCCGGAGACGTTGCCGTGCGTTTCTTCGGTGAGGTCGAGGACGGTGATGATGGCGACGTCGACTTTGCCGAAGTTTTCGGGCTGGCGGGGGATGCTGAGGCGGCTGATGACGTTTGTGTCCATGCCGGTGCCGGAGATGTTTTTGCCGAGGTCGCGTACGACGAGTATATCGACGGCTTCAAAGGGGATCTGGGCGAGGTAGTCCTTGGCCTTGACCAGCAGATCAGCCTCTACTTTGGTGCCGACCTCGGCGGCGGTGAGGCCGGCGATGAGAGCGGTGTCCTCAAAGGCGTTTTCGACGGGGCAGATGGCGCCGCGGAAATTGGTGTTGGTCTCATAGACGCGTGCTGCGGGCTCCAGATACATCTGGAAATTCCTGCCGCCGCCGCTGTGCATCATGGATGCGCCGTGCTGTTTGCCCCAGCCGATGACGCACATTTTGGAGGGACCGCTCTCGAGGTGGCTGCGGAAGTCGGTGTGCGGCTTGATGCGGCTGACGAGGATGGCGTGGTCGGCGTCTATGGAGTCTTTGCCCTGGCAGACTGCGGGGCCGTCCGGGATGCGGCCGATTTCGGCGACTTCCATGGTGGCTCTGATCTCGACGCCCATGGCCTCCTCGGTGACGCCCATGCCGGCGAGGATTTCCTTTTGGCCTTCGACGGTTGCGCCGCCGTGGCTGCCCATGGCGGGGACGACGTAGGGCCTCATACCGGCGGCCTTGAGGTGATCGACGGCGGCGCGCACGATGCTGGCGAGGTTGGCGATGCCGCGGCTGCCGGCGCCGACGGCGACAGAGTCGCCGGGCTGCATGGGCGCCATGATGCCGCTCTCTTTCAGGGATTTACCGACGGCGGCGTGGATGTCATCGACCTGGGGTGTGTCGAAGGTCTGGTGGACGGCCAGGAGGGTGTCGGGCAGATTGGCGGGGAAACGGATGTCCTGGATATCTTGAAGCAGGTTCATATTTTTTGCTCCTTCAATATAGTGTTGCCGGCAAGGCAGAAAGAAGTATTTTGCATTTTCTCGTCAGTATCGTTATTTGTCCAACCAGTAGGCCTTGATTTCCTCAAATCGACGTACGCGGCCCCCGATCTTTTCGATTTCTTCAGGATAGAATTCAAGCATGACTTCACAAAGTTGAAGCATCCACTGTTTGCGAGAGGACTGGCGGTTCAAAATGATGTTGTTGGAATTCACAATCTGGATCTGGCCCCAGCCCAAGGCACCCACTGTCAGGCAGTCCCAACTCAGAAATTCGATAGGCACGAAATGGACCGCGGAGAATTCTGCCTGCGCGCCTCGGAGGTCGTACTGTACCATAAGGAGGACAAAATAGTTCATGTCATCCTCGTATAGTCGGGCCAGTCGCTCCACCGATGTCAAATTCGGCATATTGAATTTCGTACTTACTCTGTGCGACTTTACATCTATGATGTAGTAGTAGCCATCGATGTCTTTGAAGGCCAGATCGGCCATGGCCCGGCGAGCAAAGTCGGTCGAGTAATCGGACACCCAGATTCCCAAAATGCTCTCGAATTTCTCAGCCGGAATATTCTGGATGGCGTCGCCGGCTGCGCGAGTGCTTTCAAGTGTGCCAGGGGTGAGGAAGTCCGATTCCGTGTTCAGGAGAGCAAGGGTGTCGCGCTCAATTGTACTC
>VYDA01000435.1:3943-4459 GCA_009843665.1 Caldilineaceae bacterium SB0675_bin_29
ACTCGGTGCTTGTGTGGAGAATAACCTGCTCGTCATGACTCGGCGCGATGTCCAAATAGTTGAGATTGGGCCGACGAGGACGACGCGGCCTGATGTCTTGCGGGCTTGCCAGCTTGTTCGGCCAACGTGTTGCGCTCCCAAAATACACCGTCTGCATAGCCCTGAATTGTGGTAGATTTACCTGTCATTGCGAGGCGTTTTTCTGCGAGGCAGCAGTACTCCCGTTCGATCTCAATGCCGACAAATCGACGCCCCAGCTTTTTGGCAACCACCGACGCAGTGCCAGAGCCTAGGAATGGATCGAATACGACAGCGCCCGGATAGGAGCTTGCCAAAATGATTTTGGCCAGAAGCTTTTCTGGTTTTTGGGTAGGGTGTTCGGTATTTTCCGGCATCGACCAGAAGGGGACGGTCAGATCGGGCCACAGATTTGATGGGTGGGTAAGGCGCAAGCGAGCGGAGTCAGTGCCCTGCCAGTCTGTAGGCGTCCCAGTTTCGGCGGTATAGGGGGCTCGC
>VYDA01000133.1 GCA_009843665.1 Caldilineaceae bacterium SB0675_bin_29
GTCCTGTGACAGCACCACCAGGTCTGCCAACTTGCCCGGCGAAATGCTGCCCTGACTGCCCTCCGTGCCGCCCGCGTAAGCCGCCCCGCCCGTATACCCCCACACCGCCTCCTCCACGGTCAGCCGCTCCTCCGGATACCAGCCCTCACCGCCGGGGCTTCCATCCGCCCGCATCCGGGTAACCGCCGCATGAATCCCCTGGATCACGTCCGGCGTCTCCACCGGCGCGTCCGAACCGAAGGCCAGCTTCGCCCCGCTGTCCCACAGGCTCCGAAAAGCATAGGCATAGCGGCTTCGCTCCCCCCAATATCTATCGGCAAGCAGCATATCCTGCGTGGCGTGGATCGGCTGCACCGACGCAATAATGTCCAGCTCCGCAAAACGGGCAATGTCCTCCACATCCAGCACCTGTGCGTGCTCGATCCGGTGTCGCAAATGTAGCCCCCGACCGGCCCGCCGGCTTTTCTCCAGCGCGTCCAGCACCATCCGGTTGGCCCTGTCGCCAATCGCATGTGTGACCACCGCCAGCCCCCCTTCCGTTGCCCTGGCAATGATGTCCGCCATCTCCTCGGCGCCTGTCACCACAATACCAAGATTGTCCGGTTCGCCGTCGTACGGCGCCATCATCCACGCAGTCCTCGGCCCCAGCGCGCCGTCGCTGAAGACCTTCACTCCGCCGATACGTATGAACTCATCGCCAAGCCCCGTCCGCAGCCCCAGCCGGATTGCGCTGTCCAGCTCTGCCACTGGGATCTGCGCCACTGTGCGCAGCGTGAGACCTCCTTCCACCCGCAGCTGCTGAAAAGCGCGCAGCGAGGCCGCTGCCTCCTTTGTGTGTACACCCACGATCCCCATGCGGTTGACCACGTCCTGTGCCTGTCGCACCGCCGCCACCGCCTCCCGCTCGGAAGGTTCAGCCATGCAGGGAAAGGCCAGATCCATCGCCTTTTCAAACAGAATGCCCGTCGGCCTTCCCTCCTCGTCGCGCACAATCTCGCCGCCCTCCGGGTCCTCTGTAAGGGCTGTGATCCCCACCTGTTCCAATGCCAGACTGTTCATCCACGCCGCGTGTCCGCATTTTCGCTCCAGGTAGACCGGATGTTCCCCCGCGACCGCGTCCAGCTGTGCAGCCGCAGGAAACGCGCCCCCTTCCCAGACCGACTGGTCCCATCCCTGGCCCATCAGCCACTGACCGGGCGCCGTTGCCGCAGCCCGCCGCCCGACCTTCTCCAGCGCTGCCCTCAACGTCACCGTGCCGCTCAGATTAATTTCCCGCAGACTCATCCCGTACGAAAGAAAATGGATGTGGGCGTCGATGAATCCGGGCACGACCGTCGCGCCCCGCAAATCTATCTCCCGCCCGCCCGGCGCCACCAACGACCGCATGTCACTGTCGCTGCCCGTTGCCGCAAAGCGGTCCCCCGCGATCGCCACCGCCGAAACTCGGGGTCGCTCCGGGTCCATCGTATGGATGTTGCCGTTGATTAACACCAGATCCGCCTGCACAATTCGCTCCAACTGTGATCAACATAAGAAAGGCTGTTCGCCCTTCTCTTTCAAGCCACCAATTCCTTTTGATCGTTCTTCATCTGTTATACCATACAGCCGCTGGAGCGCCACTGCAGCGGTCGCTTCTGAACTGGATCCGGCAGGCGTTGTACTGCCGTAAGCAAGACCGGCGTTGCGGGCCAAATGTCCGCCAACGCCATGCCTTGGTTCTTATTGTACTTCGCTCCATGACTGCTCGAACAGAGATCCTGCCCGTCAGCATCGGGATTCTCATCCTGCTGCTCTGGGCCTGCACAATTGCATGGCTGACATATCGCCGTGACGAGCGGCGCTGGGATCTGCTGTCCGCAGCCCTGCTGACCGCAATGTTCGCAGCCTTCTTCGGACGCACCATCAGCGGCGCCGTCTACCAACCCGCCGATGGCGGCGACCTGGTCAGCTTCCTCTTCCCCATCTACCGCTTCGCCGCCCGCACCATCAGCCAGGGACAACTGCCCCTCTGGAATCCCCACCTCTACGGCGGCGCGCCATTCATCACCGATATTCAAGCCGGATTCCTCTATCCCCCCAACCTGCTGCTCTTCCTGCTCAATCCCGCCTTCGACTATCGCTGGATGCAGCTGCTCAGCATCGGCCATCTCTGGTGGGCTGCCCTCGGCGTCTACACCCTGTCGCGCACCCTCGGCTGTAGCCGGCCCGCCGCACTCCTCGCCGGTCTCGCCTTCGGCCTCTGCGACATCCTCTTCATCCATCTCGGCAATCTCAATCTCATCGCCGTCCTCTCGTGGAGCGGCTGGATCCTCACCGCCTGCCACCGCGCCCTCACACGCCGCAGCCTCATCTGGGCCGCCGCCGCCGCCGCCCTCTTCGCAATGGCCAACTACGCCGGCCATGCCCAGAGCAGCTACTATCTGGCCATGATTGTGGGAATCTACGCAATGGGGAGATTGGGAGCCGACTACTGGCAGAAGCTAGCTGCAGAGCCCCACCGAACAGCTCTTCGCATGTCTATGACCGGCCTTCAATACCCTCTCACCGTCTTCATCCTCACAGCCCTCCTCTCGGCCCCAATCCTTCTCCCCGCATTCGAAATGCTCCCTTACACCCAAAGAGGAGAATTCGAATATCAGGACACCGTATCCTACTCGCTGGCGCCGGGACCCGCTATCATCGGCCTGCTGACGCCCGGCTTCTTCGGACGCGGACCAGCCGCCTATTGGGGTTCGTGGGACCGGGTCGAGTTGCCCTACGCTGGTCTGGTGACGCTCCTCCTCGCGGCAGCCGCCTTCCTGTTGCCAATTCAGGAGAGGCGGCGTCGATTGCTTCCCTGGCTGACTTTGGCTCTGTTCGGCTTGGTCATTGCACTCGGCGGCGACACACCGGTCCACGGCTGGCTGACACGGTTCCTGCCCGTCTATGGAAGCTTCCAGGCACCGGCCAGATCCATCGTCCTCTGGGCGCTGGCACTGTCTGTCCTCGCGGCAATCGGCTTGGATGCTCTGCTGAAACCACGGGACAACAACAGGGGCAATCCCCTTTCTCCCCATTTCTCACTCTATCTTTCCGTGATAAGCATCAGCGGACCCGCGCTCCTCCTCGTCCTCGTCCCACTATTTGTCGTCACGACGCGGCCGCTCAACGGGGACCCCATAGCACTGCAGCGCGCATCAACGGCCGGCCAGGCCCTGCTGCTTGCCTCCTTCATATGGGTTGCTGTACGGCTTCTGCTTGCTTGGTACCGGCGCCACCGTATTGCGAGCGCTACTGTTTCCACGCTGCTTCTTGTCCTCCTTCTTTTGGAACTGTTCGTCGCCGGCGCTACCATTGACACCAGCAGGAATGATCCGACGAGCAAGTTTCGCCATCCAGAGATTCTTGCTTTCCTGCGCGAGCAAGCCGGCGAAGAAGCTGACTGCGTCCCTACCGAAACTGCACCCTGTTCTGACGCTTCCGGCACACCTTCCAGCCACTACCGCATCGACACCCGTACCGGTATCCTCGATCTGTGGCAGCCGAGCACTGCCGCCCTCGCTGGCTTGCAGGACGTATGGGGCATTTCCAACCCGCTGGAGTTAGTGCACTGGTATACGCTCTGGGAAAACAACGGCGGCCGCCATACCCGCATCTATGACCTTCTCAACGTCCTCTACGTCATTGTGCGCGACGGCACACCCCTGCCGGAGCAATATACCCTCGCATACGACGCCCCTGGCCCTCTCGCCGTCTACGAAAACCCTGATCCACTCCCCCGCGCCTGGCTGGTTCCCGCGGCCCAGGTCCTCCCCGACGAAGAAGCCGTTCTCACTGCCATAAAACAGCCGTCGTTCGAACCGCTGCACACCGTCGTCCTGGCCCAGCCCCATGACAGTTCGTCCATACCCGCGACCGCGGTCGAGTCAATCCCCTCAAGCATGTCAGGCCCCGTATCGGTCCTCGCATACAACCCCAACGAGATCATGCTGGCTGCCCATGCCGAAAGGCCCGGCTATCTTGTTCTCAGTGAAGTCTGGTTCCCAGGCTGGCAGGCGACCGTAAACGGGGAGCCCGTCCCCGTATGGAGGGCCAACTACACCTTCCGGGCCCTCCCCGTACCCGCCGGAGACCTGGAAATACGACTCTGGTACGCCCCCGAAAGCCGGCGGATCGGGCTCATGCTCTTCACTGTGGGGATCCTGCTGCTTGCCGCTTTGGGCCTGTGGCGGCTCTTGGCCTCCAGGGAGCCTAAAGTCTAGGAGTCATAACAGCCATAAAGAACAAGGTAGTAGTGCCCTAGACTGGCGACCTCCCAGCTCATTCCAGAACCTGCCCTAATTCAATACGAAATCGCAACTACTAAGCCATAACCATTCAGCGGTCAACACAGGGGCAAGGGAAGCAACCTCTCTGACAACTGGCCACTGCAGTTATGGGCGGTCGGGCCTATTCGGCCCTCCCTTGTGCGGGGG
>VYDA01000520.1 GCA_009843665.1 Caldilineaceae bacterium SB0675_bin_29
CGATCTGCAGATCCGACGCCTCCCCAATCACCACGAAGTCCGCGCCCGTCTGCTCGATCACCTTCTCCAGTGCCACACCTTCCAGCACCTCCTCCATCACCGACGCGCTCACCACGGCCTTGCCCTTCAACCCAGCCCGGTCCAGCCCGCCAATCCCGTGCACCATCGCCGCCAGCGCGCCCTTCATGTCCGCCGCGCCGCGCCCATGCAGCGCCCCGTCACGCACCTCCCCGCTGAACGGGTCCAGCTCCCAAGGCACCCCCGGCGAAACACCGACCGTATCCGTATGCGCGTCAAAAACAATCGTCGGCCCAGGCTGCGCACCCTCAACCACCCCAACGACGTTGCCCACTCTGTCCGTCCACACCCTGTCGAACCCCAGCGCCGTCATCTCCTTCCAGATTCGGAAGGAAACCTTCGCCTCCTCACCGCTCAGGCTCTGGATGCGCAGGATATCTCGGGTAATCGATATCAGGCGATCGCTGTCAAGCATTCGAATTTCCTTGCATACGAGAGTTTGAACCGCTCTTACCGTGGATTCCTTCTAGTCGCCGCACGGACCGGTGATCTCGAAAGTTCCCCGTTTCGGGCGCACGCGACAGAAATATAGCTGAAATACCGAAATTCGCGCAACTGCCATTTTTTGGCGCTCGCCAAAGGTGTACGCATCCGCAAGCAGAAGGAGCGTCGAAACCCGATTCGATTCCGATGCTTTGCAAAGCGCCTGCCTGTCAGATACACTACAACATAACGCTGCGGCCAGTTGCCAGCATTCATGCGCCGCACCAGCCGCCGGCCAAAGGAGACTCCCCCTCACATGAACACAACCAGCGCATTTCAGTCGATCGAAGAAACGACAGACTCTCTTGGCGGCCAGCAATACATCGCCAATGACGAAATCGCCACAACCGTCTACCTGTCGCAGCAGTTGGGCAAACCCCTGCTGACCGAAGGACCGGCCGGAGTCGGCAAGACCGAGCTCGCCAAAGCCGTCGCCGGCTCACTCGACCGCACCCTCATCCGCCTGCAGTGCTACGAAGGTCTGGACGAGACCAAGGCCCTCTATGAATGGGAGTACGCCAAGCAGCTCCTCTACACCCAGCTGCTCCGCGATCAGCTGCAGCAGACCCTCGCCGGCGCCAATTCGCTAGCCGAAGCCGCCGACCGCCTCACCGACGAGGAAGACGTCTTCTTCTCCATGCGCTTCCTCCTCCAGCGGCCCCTGCTGCGCGCCATTCTCAGCGACGAACCGGTCGTACTCCTCATCGACGAAATCGACCGCGCCGATGCCGAATTCGAGGCCTTCCTCCTTGAGGTTTTGAGCGACTTCCAGGTCAGCGTGCCCGAACTCGGCACCCTCGCCGCCAACCATGTACCCATCGTCGTCCTCACCAGCAACAACACCCGCGAACTGAGCGAAGCCCTCAAACGGCGCTGTCTCTACCTCTTCATCGACTACCCCTCACTCGAACAGGAGCTCAGCGTCGTCCGCCTGAAAGTGCCCGACCTGGCGCCGCAAATGGCCCGCCAGGCCGTGGAGCTTGTCCAAAGCTTGCGCCAGATCGATTTGCGTAAGCACCCCAGCATCTCCGAAACCTTGGACTGGGCACAGGCTCTGGTCACTCTCAATTCCGAAAACCTCGATCGCAAGACGCTCGAAACCACGCTCAGCGTCTTGCTGAAACATGAGACCGACCTGCGCAAAGTACAGCGCCAGCTGGGGCGAATGAACGGCCAGGACGACGACGAAGATGAGACCGATTGGGACGAAGAACTGCCTCGCCGTCGCCGGCGCATCGACTGATCTGCGTTCAGCCAAAAGGCCATCCGGGGGCATGTTGGGAAATCCACGGCACATCGCCTGACTTCCCTGCTGCAGAGGAGAATCCCATGGAAGAGCGAATTGTAAAGTTCATTTCCGCCTTGCGGTCCGGCGGCGTGCGCGTCAGCCTCGCCGAGAGCGCCGATGCCTTCTCCGCCGTCGACAACCTCGGCATCCAGGAACGGGACGCCTTCCGCCTCAGCCTGCGCGCAACCCTGGTAATAGATTAATATTGACTCCCTACCTTCGAGTAGCTCTTAACACTCTTCTTCGGCAGCGGCGAGCCGCCCCCCCTCATGAACCTGATGGAAGACCTCACCGAAGAAGAGGCCAACATGCTGGCCCAAGCTCTCCAGGAATATGGACAGCGCCTGCGTGAAATGCTGGAACGGCTGCTGCGCGGCGAGCAGCTGACCCCCGAAGAGCTCGAAGGCCTCGGGCAAATGGTGGGCCTCAATCAGGCCGATGATCTGCGCTATCGTGAATGGATGGCGCGTCGCATGCAGCGTGCCCTCCAGTTCGAACAGGTCCGCAAAGCCATGCAGGAGATCATGGAGCTCATGGCCCAGTTGGGCATGAATAAGGAACGTCTGGACCAGATGCGCCAGCTCATCGCCCAGAACATGGAATCCCTGCGCGAACAGCTGCGCCAGCACGCCGGCCAGCGCATCGCCGAAAACATGGCCGAGCAACGCCCAGAGGACCAGCTCGAAGGCCTTATGGACCGACCCTTTCAGGCCCTCTCCGACAGCGACATGCAGAAACTGCGCCAGGAAGTCCGGCGACTAGCTGCCCTCCTACGCAGTCGCATCGCCCTCCGCCAGAAGAGGGCCAAGACCGGTCACCTCGACGCCAAAGCCACCATCCGCGCCAATCTCAAACACGGCGGCGTCCCCTTCCATATCAAGCACCGCGACCGCACCCTCAAGCCCAAACTCGTCGTGATCTGCGATATCAGTACCTCCATGCGCCACTGCTCCGAGCTCATGCTCTCCCTCCTCTACGAACTGCAGGATCAGGTAAGCAAGTCGCACGCATTCGCCTTCATCGACCACCTCGAGTACATCACGCCCGACTTCCAGGGCAACCGCGCCAATGAAGCCATCCAACAGGTCCTGATCAGAATGCCACCCGGCTACTACAGCACCGACCTCGGCCACAGCCTCCAGAACTTCGCCGACGACTACCTCGACACCATCGACCACCGCACCACTCTCATCGTCGTCGGCGACGGCCGCAACAACTACAACGATCCCCGGCTCGACATCTTCAGAAAAATGGCCCGCCGCAGCCGCCGCACCCTCTGGCTGAATCCCGAGCTGCCCATGCTGTGGGGCTCCGGCGACAGCGACATGCTCGACTACGTGCCCCTCTGCGACACCATCCTGCAGGTAAGTACCCTCTCCGAACTGACGGCAGCGGTGGACCAGCTGCTGGTCGAAAAGTCATAGCGGCACTGGCACGTGGCAGGGACTGCTTACTGCTCTTTGGCCGTCGGTGATCTTTGAGCGCTATGAGAGCACTCGTTCGGGTAGTAAGCTGGGTCGCTGGCCTCTGTCTGTTGGGCGTGCTCCTCTTCTTCGCACTGCAACAGTACAATTTCGTCGAGCCTGCCCGCGAATTACTGCTCGACGCCGCCGGCGTCAGCCCCTCCTCCCGTGTCGATCCCTGCCTGCAAAACGACTCCGCCGGGGACATCGTTGCCAGCATCGACTACACTGACGCCCACGCACTCAATATTCTGTTCGACCAGGTTGACATATGGCACGTCGAAGCAGAGCAGCAAACCGCTGTCGCGCTCGTGTCGCCGGCCCAGCAACAGTGGCTGACCCAGGAAGGCTTTCCATTCTCACAAAATACGGAGCTGACCGACGCCCTGCCCGACCCCTGCACCTTCCAGGTCCAGGCCGACAGCCGCAGCATTCCCGGCTACGCCTGCTACCGCACAGTCGAAGCAACCCACGCCGATATGGCCACTTTGGCCGAACAGTACCCCGACTTGACCCAACTAAACGACATCGGCAACAGCTGGTACAAGATTCGCTCCTTTGGCTTGGCCGGCTCCGATATCCAGGCGCTCGTCCTGACAAACAACCAGACTACCGACATCGAAAAAGGCGAGTTGGTCGTCATAGGCGCCCAACACCCCCGCGAGCTGGCTACCACCGAAATCGCTACCCTCTTCGCCGAAATGCTGCTCTCCCAATACGGCGTCGATCCCGACCTGACCTGGCTCCTCGACTACAACCGTATTCACATCATCCCCCTGGCCAATCCCGATGGCCGTACCTGGGTCGAAAAGGGGCACCTCTGGCGCAAAAACACCAACAGCACCAACGGCTGTGACTTCCCCAGGCACGGTGTCGACCTCAACCGCAACGGCAGCTTTCTGTGGAACCACTGTAACGGCTGTTCTTCAAGCGATGTCTGCTCCAACTTCTACCGCGGCGACGAGCCCGCCTCAGAGCCGGAAACCCGCGCCATCGAAGCCTATCTCCGTGACGTCTTTGCCGATCAACGCGGCGAAGGCTACAACGACCCCGCGCCGGAGGATACAAACGGCGTCTTCATCTCGCTCCACTCCTACGGCCGGCTCCTCTTCTACCCCTGGGAGCACTCTTCCGT
>VYDA01000375.1 GCA_009843665.1 Caldilineaceae bacterium SB0675_bin_29
ACTCCCATATATGCCCTACGTTCACCGCCATGACCATCGAGAGCCCGCTACAGAAATACTGACGGTACATTCCCCCCAGGCAGACCGCACACAGTACACACAGAACATGGCTTAGTAGTTAACAATATGGGCAAGAGAAAAGGAACATGGTTCGCAAACTGACCTGCCCCGCACTATGCTCGCGTCTGTGCGACTGCAAGCTCAGGCAAGACAGTGCAGCATAGTGAGCAACGGTCTGGTTATTTTGGAAACGGATGTTAAGCTACTCCGTGAGGGTGACTCAGTCGTCGAACTGCTGTTTCGCTCGCTGTTCGAGGCCAATAGGGTCCCCACTGACCACTAGCCACTGACCACTGATCACTGCAGTTCCCCCGCCCGCCGCAAAGCCAGCTTGCGCCGCAGTTCGTCATGCGCCTCCCGGTCCAGCGGATACCGCGCCGCCGCAAACATCGACAGGACCAGCAGCACCGCCGGCACCGCACCCATGAAGATCCGCAATGCCAGCACCGCCGCCGCCGGCTGCGTCTCGGCCGCGCCCTCGATGAAGCCCGTAGCGGCCAGGACCTGCGGCACGATAAAGCCCACCGCGAACGCGGTCGCGATCTTGCGGAACGTCACCAGGTAGGCCGAGTAGACCCCCTCGCGACGTTGACCGCTGTGCCATTCGTCCTCTTCGATGATGTCCGCCACGATCGCCCACGGGGTTGCGTTGGCCGCGCCGTACCCGATTCCCGCAACCGCCGCCGCAATCAACACCAGCGGTGCATTCCCCGGCGGCAGCAGGCTGATCACCGCCATCACCGCCGCCCAGAAGATCATCATGCGTATATACGTCTTGCTCTTCCCGTACCGCTGCATCAACCGCACCGTCAGCGGCATCGAGAGAAACGCCACGCCCAGCACAGCCGCCAGAACCAAACTGTCGATCGGCGCCTCCAACTGCATGTAGTACACCAGGAACCAGACGAACACGGAGGTGATGATGTCGACCGCGCTGAACGCCAGCACGTAGATCGCCGCGCCGATGCGGAACGGGCGGTTGGCGAACACCTCTTTGGTGATCTGAATGAAGTCGGGCCGGCCCTCCTCCTTCGGCAGCTCCCGCTCCGGCTCGCGCACAAAGGCCACCACCAGCAGCGGCGACGCCACGACGACCAGCCCCCACAGCGCGCCCGCCACCGCATAGCCGCTCCGCAGCGCATCCGGCCCGCTGAACCAGCCCGCAAATACGCTTTCTGCCAGCAGCTTGAACAGCCCGGCTGTCAGCAACGAAACGAAGATCGAGTTCCCCATACGCCAACCGGCCAGGCTGGCCCGTTCGTCGTAATCTTCGGTTAGCTCAGCCGTGAGAGCGGCGTACGGCGCGTTGACGATCGTAAAGGCCGTGTCGTAGAGGATAAAGATGAACGCGTAGTAGAGGGCCGCCGCCACGTTCCCCTCGAACGGGGGCGGGCTGAACATGAGGAAGAAGCCAACCCCGAAGGGCAGCGCCCCCAGCAGCATGAACGGGCGCCGCCGCCCCCAGCGGCTGCGGAAGCGGTCGCTCAGAATGCCGATTAGCGGGTCGTTGATACCGTCCCAGAAGCGGCCGATAATGAAGGCAACGCCGGCCAGCCCCACATCCACCCCGACGACGCTGACGGTGAAGTAGAGCCAGAAGAGCGTCCGGGCCGTCGAGGCCGAAGCCGCGCCCCAATCGCCCAGCCCATAGATAACCTTGGTGAAGGTGGGCAGCCGCTGTCGCGCAACCTCTGTCGTAATCGCCCCGCCCCCTATCTTAGTTCTGGTCGAAAACCAGCCAGACTAGGCCCTGGTTACCGTGCAGCGTGAAGTTAAAGTTCTGACTGTCCCGCTCACCGTTGCCGTCTTTGACCCAGATGGTGTAAGTGCCAGCAACGTTTCCACCCGGCAGACTGCTGGCAGAAACACTCTTGTCGTAGTGGTACACTTTTCCTCTGGGTCCCTCAATGACATTCGTCCCGCCGCGCGTGTGGTGATCGAACCCATGTACCTGGACCCCGTTCTTCTGCAATTCAACAAAGTAGCCGCCGTGTACTTGGGGCTCGTCGCCGCGCCCCCCATGCACAAAGCCGATGAGAAGCTTCAATTCCCCTCCGCCATTGTCTGCAGGATCAGTATTCCGCAACCTGAACTTGCAACCATCGCCGCCGATGCCCGCGCAGTGGTCTACATGGACCGGCGCGGGAACCGGTGTGGGCGGGACCGGCGTCGGCGTCGGCGGGACCGGCGTCGCCGGGATGTTCTGCGCCAGCGTAATCAGATGCGCGTTCTCCACATTGACCAGATTGGAGAAAATCCAACCCGTCTGTCCGGCCACGCAGCAAAACTGGAACCACGTGTACTCCTGGTTCCTGCCGCTGATATCGAACTGCGCCCCCCTTGAGACCGTGCCGATGATGGCGAACGCCGTGCTCGGCCCCGTGCGCACGTTGACGTTCGCCGCGGTCAGATCCGTCTTGACCGTAAAGCGCGCCACCGTCGGCACAGGCGTATCCGTCGGCGCCGGCGTATCGGTAGCCGCCGGAGCCTGTTGCTGCGCAGCTGCCGGCGCGGTCTGCTGTGTTGTCGCTCCTCCCCCTGACGTTTGCGGCGCCATCGCGCCTTCAGGGGTGGATGTAAACGTGGGAACAACTGCCACCATCGCCCGCGTCGGCGTGGACGTTGCCTCCGTACCGGACAGAAGTCCGCAGCCGGCCACTAACATCGCCCCCAGACACAGCGCCAGCAAACGCAAGACCGATCTCCTCAAGCTGACCTGGCGAACAGGTGGCGTAAATGTCGATTTCATACGCATCGGCAAAAAACTCTCCTTACATAGCAAACGCTCCGCTACCCCGTAAGGACAGCGGACAGAAGTGGCACTATGCATCTATCATATCAGGTGCCGCAAATCGGCGAAAGTCGCGTTTCAGGGGGCGTACAGTGGGATAGAGGATCGCTCAGGAACAAGACTCTCGCTCCTTCCCCTTGCACTTGACCAGCACAACCGGCAGATTCTTTTTTCGTTATGGTGGCAAGTGATGTGACAGAATTACGATCGTGGTATATTCAAGTTTCCCGGGAAGACAAGAACGAACAACTTGGAGAAAAAACGACGATTCCAATTCATAAGGCGACCAGAACGCGAGTGAATCGCCCATGTCCCATCCAATGCTCACACCAGCAATTCTATGTGATCTGTCCTAATCCAGATTCATTCTTGCGCGGGCAGGGACACCTGCTCCCGCACGAAGTACGATGCCCCCGTGTGCAGGGGGACGTTGCAAATGCAACAATTTGTCCTATTTCAGGGTGTCTTCACCTCAAGTGTGCGGGGGAACATCCCACATAGAGCTCAAATTAGCTTGAGTCCACCCTAGGCCCCGGACTCTCGGCAAAAGTCTATTCGGGATGTTTGCTCAATATGATCCAATCCTTTGCCGACAAAGACACTGAAGAACTGTTCAATTTGGAAAAGAACCGCCGTTTTAGCGCGATAGCGCGCGTTGCCTTGAGAAAACTGATACAAATGAATCAGGCCCGCGTACTTTCAGACTTGGCCATTCCTCCAGGCAACCGTTTGGAGGCACTCAGAGGGGACCTGGAGGGATATCATTCTATTCGCATTAACAATCAGTGGCGAATCGTTTTCCAATGGACAGATTCCGGCCCGGAGCGGGTTGCCATCATTGACTACCACTGAAAGATTCCCGATATTTTCCATCCGCTCCCAGAGGGAAGATACCAGAAAGGTCCGGGATGAAACCCGTTGAGCAAAGTGGCTCGGATTTCTCGTCAATGTTTGGTATGATATCCATAAGGAAGTTCGTTTCGTTGTGCTGCCAATGCAGTTTTCAGGAGTCAGAACTTGCTGTCAACACAGCGGTTCACTGAAAACCAGAAACCAGACTGAGCTCCAGCCCAAAGTCCTATGAATACATCTATTACACCCGGTGAAATTCTCTTTGAGGAGTACCTCAAACCAATGGGGATCTCTCAAAACGCAATGGCTCGTGCAATCGGAGTTTCCTCGCAGGCGATCAACGAAATTGTCCATGGCAAGCGTTCAATTACACCTGCCATGTCGATTCGTTTCGGCGCCTTCTTTGGGCAGTCAGACGAATTCTGGCACGGACTCCAAATTGAATGCGATTCTCGCAAGAAGACCAGGGCAACATCCAGTGAGCAGGCCCCGTCCTTGGCTGCCAAGCCTGGGTGAACTTCATTTCATCAAGCAAGCATCCTGCGCCTTTGCTAATGACGCCGAGGGAGTAACCCCCTGAGCCATGCCCCACCACGACAATCACGCAATACGAATTACGCAATACGTTCCCTCCTACCGCCCCGGCGCCCGAAAACCGTTCGCCTCCGCCTCCGCCCGCGTAAAGAACCAGCGATCGCCTTGAAGCTGGAGGGTGGTGAGCGGGGGGGAGGGGG
>VYDA01000068.1 GCA_009843665.1 Caldilineaceae bacterium SB0675_bin_29
GCCTAGGGTGGGGCGGCTCGTGGTTGGGCCGGAGATGGATCCCGGGACAGCCTGCGCTGCGCCTGCGGATTGCTTATACATTCATTGGGGTTGGCCTGCTTGCCCTTTGGGGCGTGCCCTGGAGCAGTGTACTGGACACGGACCTGCCATGGTTCAACCAGAACCCGGGTCTCACGCTGCTATCATTTGCACTGAGCGGACCGTTTATCATAATCGGCGCGATCATGGTGGTCATGTTCAACGCGGACAGCCTTGCAGGTCTGTTTGTGCGGCTGGTGGGAGGAATCGGGCCGTTGACTCCAGTGCTCAAGACAGCAATAGCTTACCCATTGAGCAATCGATTTCGGACGGGAACGGCGATTCTGCTGTTTGCGATGGTGATCACGACGGTGACGGTGATGAGCGTGGTGATTCGGGCGACCGAGGTTGTGACCGAGCCGAGCGAGGAGCGCACGGCCGGTTTCGACATCGTCATGTCGCGGAGCCTATTGAGTCTGTTTGATCCGGTCACGGACATCCACGAGGAGGCGGCGAAGCGGGAAGACTTTCCCAGGGAGCAAGTGGCAGTTCTGGGAACCGTGGCGCGCATGGGCGTCACGGCGCGGCAGGTGGAGCCGGCTGAGCAAGGAATCGACAGAACATCGACGGTTTACATGGGCGGAATTGACGGAGGCTATGCGAAACAGGCGGCGTTGCACTACGGATTCCAGATGCGTGCAGAAGGATACGGCAGCGACGAGGAGGTCTGGCAGGCACTGGCGGAGCGGGATGACGTTGCGGTGGTAACTGCGATGTGGGTTGAGGACCCACCTGAGGAAGATGCTGACGGGGGCGGAGACAGATTTGGCAGAGACGGCCGCTCCGGCGGTCCACCGTGGGGCAGGGGAATCGAGTTGCAGGGATTTTACTTGCAGGAAGGCGGCACTCTTCCTTATGTTGAGGTCGAGCTGAGCAACCGACCGGACAGGCTTACGTCGGGAGCGGCATTTGAATTGGGAGGCATTCAGGCAGAGGTCTCGACCAGCAGTCCGACCGGCGTGGAAGGCGGGGAAGAGGTGAGGCACTGGGTACAGATCATCGGTGTACTTGCAGAGGACGACACGCTGGCTGAGACTAGTTTCCAGATGAACCGGCGGGTCCTGGATATCCTCAATGGCGAACCTGTGGAGCCTGACGTTTTCTATGCGAAAGTTGTGGAAGGGGAGAGCGTTGGCGAGACGGCGCAGGCGTTGGAGAAGTCGATGTTGAGCAGCGGCCTGAACGCAGCACCGCTCTCCGAGCTCTTTGCGGCCGGACAGGCGATTTTGCGGGGGATTCTGGGACTGTTCCAGGGCTTTCTGGCCCTGGGGCTGGTGGTGGGCATCGCCGGCCTGGGCGTGATCAGCAGCCGTACGGTCGTAGAGAGGCGGCAGCAGATCGGTGTTCTGCGGGCGATTGGCTATCCTTCGGGCAAGGTGGCGCTGTTATTTGTGCTGGAGGCCAACTTCATCGCGCTCACAGGGATACTCTTGGGTGGCGTCACGGGACTGATTCTGGGGGACATGACTATCGGCCAGGCGTATGACCTGGCGACACAACAGAGTTTTCCGACGCCGTGGCTGACGATTGCGGGAATGCTGGCGGCGGCGTGGCTCTTCTCGTTGCTGACGACGATATTGCCGGCGTGGCAGGCGTCGCGGATTTATCCGGCGGAGGCTTTGCGGTACGAGTGAGTGGGGCGCGGCAATCAAATTCCGTTGATAAATTGGGGAGAACGCCATGAGTTCAGCGATGGCCGAAGGCGGGCACGCCTGAAAGGGCTGCTACTCGTGTGATACGCGTGTGAATGTAGTGAGAATCAAAACCAATCGATCCGCGAAGTCACGCGAAGGGTCGCAAAAAGCACCAAGGGGAAACAGGTTCACCTTGGGCAGCTGCGAGGCTCTTCGCAGACTTGCATGTCGCTCCTGCAATTCTCAGTTCCGACTCATGTTTGACTACAACGAGCTTGAGACTGTTACCTTTTGGCACAGAAAGGGATCAGTCACTGGGCCTTTTTCACCAGTCGTAGTGCTTATACTTTTGCGCCCAGCCTCCGCTTGATGAGAGCATTTCGGCTGCTTCGATGAAGAACAGCCAGCGCGGCTCCTGCATGGTTGCTTCGAGGTATTTCAAGCCGGCTGCGCCCCCGTAGCGTTCGGCCATCTCCTGGCCGATTGCGACCCACTTCCCGCCAATGTTTGGCTCTTCCACGACTTTGGCGTTTCCCTTTACGAGAACACGGCGCCCGTCTACGGCGTCTATACATAGAAAGACGCGTCCGTCGTTTTTGAGGTAGCCGGCCCAGGCGGAGCGTGCGCGCGGTACGACGTAGAAGCCGCCGTCAGCGTATGTGAACCAGCAGGGCACGACGTAGGGCGCGCCTTCGTAGTCGACGCAGGCGAGGCGGCAGATGGTGTTGCTGTGCAATAGGTCGTCGATTTGCGATTGGGTCATTACAGGCATAGTTCGCTCCTGAGAATTGGTAGGACCTGGAGTATTTGGCGGCGCAGAACACCAGTCATTCTGCCTACGGCCGTAAAGTGGTAACGCCCGGACTGTCCTTTTGGGGACGGCGTTCACGGGGCCGGCGGCTGCGCCTTCTAAGGGGCTACCCTATACTAAGTGTAGAGAATTCTCAAACTCGGTCTCGACATCGGGCCTTCTTTCTGATATGATTTGCCGTTAGCGCGTTCATTGCCGGTATGTTTTTCCGGTTGTCGTTTGTCCACAAGCGGGGACAGAAGTTTGATGTTCCCCGGCACAGTTTAGAGAGATTGCCAATATGGATTCACAGATCCTGGAGTTTCTGCGGGCCGACCGTCATGCGATTCTGGCAACCAATGGAAGGCGTGGCGCACCCCAATTGACGCCGGTCTGGTACATTTTTGAGGACGGTGTAATCTATGTCAGCGCACAGACGAGGACGGTGAAGGTCAAGAATTTGCGACGGGACCCGACCGTTACAGTCTGCATTGACGGGGGACGGGGCGACGCCCGGCATGTTGTGCTGTATGGGGAGGCGGAGCTGATCGAGCCGGGTGAGCGGCAGAGAGAACTTCGGTGGCGGATTGTACGGCACTACTACGATGACGAAGCCGAGGCCGCACACTATTACGAGACGGTCAAGGACACTGTTGGCGTGATAGTCACGCTGCGGCCGGAACGAATTGTTTCGATGGGATTTGGGTCGTCCTAGGGCTCGCAGGCAACCCGGAGCCGAGAGGTAGAGGGTCCTTTTGTGGGTCGTCAGGCGCCGCCACGTATGACTGTGGATGGAGAGTGGGGAATGTGTCGAAACATCAGAAAGCTGCGCCAGCCGGAGCGACCGCCGACGGAGCAGGAGCTGGAAGATGCGGCCCTGCAGTTTGTGCGCAAGGTGAGCGGATATCGAAAGCCGTCGAAGGCAAATGAGGCGGCGTTCAACGGCGCCGTCAGCGAGATAGCGATGGCGACGCGGCGGCTGTTCGATAATCTTGAGACTCGGTGAGGGGTCGTGCTTTTGCGTGCTGTCAAGGTGGGCACGCGCAGATTTTTGTAGTGCGTATTGCGTAATGCCTAGACGCGGACAAGCCTGGTGCGATCCTATTGCGTTACCTGCGCGGGAAGCCTTTATACAAGACAGGATTTACAGTTGATGCAGCGGCCGGCTCCCGGCCACTCGTGTTTGAGGTGAATGATTGAGGACCAGAGGAGCTTAATGATGAGCGGAAGTGCGGTGCCAACTGACCTTGACATTGCCCAGGCGGCGAAGCTACTGCCGATCTGGGAGATCGCGGAGAAGATGGGGTTGGGCAGGTCGGACATCGAGCTGTACGGCGACCACATGGCGAAGGTGCGTCTGGAGGCGGTGGAGGCGCTGGCCGACCGGCCGAACGCACGCTACGTGCTGGTTACAGCGATCACGCCGACGCCGTTGGGCGAGGGCAAGTCGACGACCACGGTTGGGCTGGGCCAGGGTATGCACCACATTGGCAGGACGGCAACGGTGGCGATCCGGCAGCCCAGCCAGGGGCCGACATTCGGCATAAAGGGCGGCGCGGCCGGCGGGGGTTACAGCCAGGTCGTGCCGATGGAGCAGTTCAATCTGCACATGACCGGCGACATGCACGCGGTGACGGCGGCCAACAATTTGCTGGCAGCGATGATCGATGCGCACATTTACCAGGGAAACGCGCTGGAGATCGACCCCTACAGTATCATGTGGCGGCGCGTTTTGGACGTCAACGACAGGGGGCTGCGCAACATCGTAAGCGGGCTCGGTGCAAAGTCGGACGGGCCGCAGCGTCAGACCGGATTTGACATAACGGCGGCCTCGGAGGTGATGGCGATCCTGGCGCTGACGACTGGGTTGGAGGATATGCGGGCGCGCTTTGGCCGGGTGACCGTGGGCAGAAACCGGAGTCGGCAGC
>VYDA01000573.1 GCA_009843665.1 Caldilineaceae bacterium SB0675_bin_29
GATGCTCGCTGCAGACCGAGAAAGTGAGTTCTACACTTTCAGAAAGGAAGCGTTTCTTGACCTCGGCTTCGAGCACAAGAGAGTGGCAGTTGCTCGTCAGCAGAAGAGTCGGCACAGGACACCGATTGCACAGCTTGCGATGCCATGGACGCTCGTTTCGCGGGCTCTCTTCAAGCAAACGGCATGTCTCCCGCTGACTGCCGCGGTGATAGTCCCCATAGAAATACCGACAGTTAACCGGTTGTGGCATCAAGTTCTACCGGGTGAGGCCGCCCTCTCGACACACTCTGCAACGCGGGCAGAATATGTGAGAAAGAGTCGGAAAAACAGAACCGCCGACACCGATCGGCGGCCCTTGCATCTGACTGTACCTTCAGCGCGTGCTTGCGCCTAATTGTTCCAATACGGGACATCACCGAAGTCGTCCTGGTCCCAGTCACCGCCCAACAGATAATCAGGATCGATAAACAGTCGGTCTGCCAGCTCGTTCTTCCGCCTCTCCTGCTCCGGCATCAGAAACCCGAACTCGTGCTCCAGGCTGACAAGCATCTCCAGTTCCGCCTCCAGCAGGTGGAACTCCGTATGATTGAGTGGCGTCATGTCCGGAGCGAACTCCTTGAGTTCACTCAAGTACGCCTGATACGCTTCACACGAATCCCCTTCAGAATCCGACGCCGAAAGTTCCCCTCGCCCCCATTCCAGGGAGGGGAGTTCCGGATGGCCGTTTCCGTGCACGAAATGATCAAGTCCTGCGCTGTCCAGATTCTCAAACAAGGACCCAAATCGGTTCTTAGGCGGCTTATCTGCCTTGGACGTTGTCTCGCGGCCATTGGGCGCCGCGTCGCCGCCGCTCCCATTTTGGCCCTCGGTCGTATATCCGGCGTCTTCAAGCAGCCGCAAACTGCTATACTCGTGCAACACAAAGTGCATATCGTCCGGCGGAATCTCATCGCCGTATACGCGCTGTCCGATTAGGGCGCCCGCCAGCTCCCACACCGGCATCGCAGCACGCGTCTTTCTGTCCCTGCCGACGATCTGCTCCGCAGCCCGCGATAGAACGACGTTGCGCTTCCGAATCAGATCTTCCTGCCGCGACTCTTTCGGCTGCAGACGCATCCCATATTCGCCGTCAACCCCGTCCTTCACCTGGATCAGCAGGTCGTCCTCGGTTGTTCCGCCGGCCTGATCAACCCATTTCACAAACGGCTGACCAAGCCGCAATGCCCAAGTGCCCCGTTCAATCTCCGCATGCACTTGCAGCGTCGGCCCCCCCATCAGTTCTACCGAAATCAGCCGTGTATCGGGCCGGTGCGTCTGAAAGAACTGGGGAAAGAAGACAGCGTGTTCCAGTTCGTCCAGCAGCAACGTTCCCTTCCGGATTTCGCTGCGTGTAAGAGGATGTCGAAACTGTTGACCTCGCAGCAGACAGGAAAGCCACCCGAAGCGTCCAGACCCTACCGGGATCGCCTGATACAGTTTGCTGATAGCCTGATAAACGGCGCTGCGCGCACCGCTCCCGACCGGCCGCTGTTTCGCTATGCGGGAAACCAGGGTTTCGATACTGAGGGGTGTAGGGGAGTTGCTCAGAATCTCGGCAACACAGGTGAAATAGCTGGGATATTCTCTATCTTTCGCCATTCAATTTGCCTCCTGGGAGCTATTATCCCATACGAGACCCCGTTTGTCCACCATAAACCCTGGCGCCGCAACAAACAGCTTTGGTTCTCGTCGCGTTGCCAGGGTTTAGTTGAACCGCTCATGGCACCGGCAGACTGCTCACGTCGAAGCGCGCCTCAGTCGGCCGCTGCGAGAACAGGCCGGAACTTGTATCCGTACACGATCTCGCCGCCCTCTCCCTCCTCGCGCAGCTTTCGTGTCACCATCTCCACCGGCATCCCAATCTCTACATCCTCATCAGAGATATCCGTCAGCTGCGCGGTCACCATCGGGCCTTCTTCCAGTTTGACCAGCGCTACCGTGTACGGCCGCTGCGCCAGAAAACCATCCGGCACATTGAACATCTTCGTATAGCTGTAAACCTCGCCCCGCCCGCTCATCGTGTGCAGCGGCCCCGCTGCTTCACTGCAATGGGGGCAGACATCCCGCGGGGGAAAGATCGCCTGATGGCAGTCAGGACAGATTTCACCCTGAAGACTGTATCGCTGCTGTCTCGTGCGCCAAAGGCTGGCAATACTCATAGCATCCTCGCTGACTCAGTCCGGTCACTACCGCTTCTGCACTACGATCCTACCTCTATCGACCTATCAATCTCTACCACGGAGGCCGCAAACCGTTGCTGATAGCTTCTGACAGGCGTTTCGAATCAGGTCTGCCGGCACAGCCTGCTCACCCACCCAGAATATGAGTGACGATCGTCGCGCCGCTGCCGCCGATATTCTGTGTCATACCAACTGAAGCACTCCCGATCTGGCCCGCACCAGCCTCACCCCGCAGCTGCTGCACCGCCTCCACAATCTGGTACATTCCCGTTGCCCCGACCGGATGCCCCCGGCTTTTCAGTCCGCCCAACGTACTGATCGGAATCTTCCCATCAGGACCAATGGCATCGTCAGCGGCCAGATGCCAACCCTCCCCTCGCCTCGCATAGCCGGTCGCTTCCAGGCTGAGCGCGCTCATGATCGTAAAGGCATCGTGGAGTTCAAAGAAGCTGACGTCCGCAGGCGTCACCCCGCTCTGCACGTACGCCTTCTGGCTGCTGACATAGGCCGCTTCCAGAAAGAGTGGGTCTTTGCGATCGTGCAGAGCGATTGTATCGTTGGCGCTTGCGCTCGCCAGTATCTGCACCGCGCCGGGATGATGGCCGGTCACGTATGTCCCCGCCTGCTCCGACGCCACCAGCACCGCCGCCGCCGCGCCGTCGCAGACGGGACTGCTGTCCATGATATTGATCGGTGTCGCAATCATCGGCGCATTCAGATATGCGTCCAGAGAAATCGCTTTCTGGAACATGGCATGGGCGTTCTTGGCGCCGTTTCGATGAGCATTGATGCTGAATCCGGCAAACGCATCGATCGGTACGTCGAACTCATACATATATCGCTGCATGATTAGCGCATTCAGCCCCACAAAAGAGACACCGTGCGCCGCTTCATATTCGGCGTCCGCCGCCGTCGCCAGGCCGGCCGTCGTACTTTCTCCGGACGTGTCTGTCATCTTCTCCACGCCGCATACGACCACAACGTCGTGCATGCCGCTGGCCACCGCCATGTGACCGATGCGCAGCGCGGACGCCCCGCTCGCGCAAGCCGACTCGATCTTTGCCGCCTCGACGTTTCGCAGCCCGCTGAAGTCTGCGATCAGAGTTGCCAGATGTTCCTGGCTCAATAGGCTGCCGCTGAGCATGTTGCCCACGAAAAGCGCGTCTACCTGTTCCGTGCCAGCCTCCTCCAACGCCTCCGCAATCGCATGATAGGCGATATGACGCACGGACAGATCCCAATGTTCGCCGACAGGTATCTGCCCGATTCCAACTATCGATACACTGCGCATTGTCGTATTCCCGAAAAAGCCTTCAAAGATCCGGACACGGGGTAAAGGGTACTCAGCCGAGCGTTTCCCTTCTGGCAGCCGCCGAACTGTCCGTACACCCTCTATCATGACCCAACTGAGGTACCATTAGCTACCGGTCGAAACTTCTGTCCTGTCAAAACCTATCGCGCCGACCGCGTCACCACCTCGCCCGCGTCCAATTTCCCGCGCCCTACAGGTTGGACGCCCAAATCACAGGAACCAGCGAGCCATGCGCTACGCAAAACGCACCGCGCACTGGCGCGACCCGCATAACCATGAACTGTATTTCTGGAATAAGGAGAAAGAATCTGCGCCGCCTGCCGACCACCGTGTGGGGTGGCCTCACCATTGCGCCTATGTAGAAGCCAGCCAGCTACGTGAAGACCCGCATCACCCTTGTTGTTTCACATCTATGATCCGCCACTGGTCTGTCGTCCTGTTGCTCAAGTCCGAGGGGACGTGCTCCAGTGTAAACGCAAAGAGTTTGCTCTCCAGCCCGTTGCCGACTTCATAAATGAGCGAAGCCAAGACCTCTGTCGTGATCAGTTGAGAGGTAGCCGCCTGCCCGGCAAAAGTAGAAATCGTTGGATAATATTGCATCGCATCAACCCAGGCGAACCCTTCCAACGCGCGTGGGACAGTCTGCCGTGCCTTCTCGCTCAGAAGTAGCGAATTTTGGCCGGGCTGCAGAAGATACGCCAACACAACCGCTTCAGGGTAAAACGGAGATTGGGGAATGCCGTAACAAAACGTAAACTTTTGAGGGCCTTCTTCATAATAGATGGCTGCACGATAGGCTCCGGGGCTCGTATAGTTTGGGTCCAGTCGGCGGTGAAAGCGGGACTCCTTGCACAGCAGGCTGCGTTCATTCAGAGGATATCGAGCGCGTATAGTC
>VYDA01000677.1 GCA_009843665.1 Caldilineaceae bacterium SB0675_bin_29
TTTCCGGCAAGCATCGCGCCTGCCAGGGAGCCGATGCCAGAGCAGGCGGCGACAATTCCGATTATGGACGGCGTGAAGTTCAGCTGATTGACGAGAAAGAGCATCTGCACCGCCGCTGAGATGGAACCGGCCAGCATTCCCAGGCTGGAGGTGATCGTCAGCACGCTCAACAGCGGTGTTCGCAGGAGTTCGAACACTCCCTCTCCCACTTCGCGACCAATCGATACTGCGGCAGCCCGGATCCCATGGACGGCCTCCGGTGCGTCGTCGCGGTCTGGCTGTGAGGCAGGCTGTGGCTCCTCTTCGGCGACGCCGCCGAGGGCGATGGCGGAAAGCAGGTAGGAAAAGGCGTCGACCAGAATTGCCCGGGGGGCGCTGAAGAGCTGGACGAGGCCGCCGGCGGCCGCGGGTCCGGCGATGGCGATGACGGCGTCGCTGGTAGAGAGTTTGCTGTTGGCTTCGACCAGGTTCCCTTTCTCCACGAGGGCGGGCAGAACTGAAATGGCGGCGATTTGAAAGAAAACGGTGAGTGTGCCGGTGGCAAAGGTTACAAGCCAGATCTGAAGGAAGGAGAGCTGGCCCAGCCAGGCGGCAACGGGTATGGTGACAAGGAGCAGGGAACGGCCGATATCGGCCCAAATCAGAATCGGCTTGCGACGGACGCGGTCTACCCAGACACCGGCAAGGAGACCGAAGAGAAGGTTGGGGAGAGAGCCGGCGGCGGCAAGCAGGCCCATTTGCGTCGGCGTAGCGCCCAGTACGAGGACAGCGGCGAGCGGAAGCGCGACATTGGTGATGGCGGTGCCGGCGCCTGAGGTGACGTGGGCGACCCATAGGCGTGTAAACGACCGGTTCCGCCAGAGACTGTCGGAGGGGTTCATGGGTCATGACGTGCCGGGCATTGCCGACGCCAGGGCGCGTTTCATCCACTCTTTGACGGCAATTGCCGAGTCCCGGACAGATGTGCCGGTAGTATCCAGTAGGGTTACAGGCGGCGTTTGATGCGGTCCGTCAGTCTGCAGCCAGCTGTTGAAATCCAGTTGTGCGGCCAACTGTTCGGCCTGGCTGCTTTTGCGCCAGGCGGGGCGGGCCAGGAGGCGCTGGCGGAGCAGGTCTTCTTCACAGACAAGGGCCAGGTAGTGGACGTGGCCGAAATAGCGGCGCTCAAGGCACTGTTCGATGTTTTCGGGGACGGCCAGGCCGGCGCCAAAGAGGGCCGCGGGACGGCCGCTCTGGCCGATGTTTTTCGCCATGCGCAGCCATGTCTCGAAGAAGCGACGATCGCCGTCTGAGGGTGCTTCAAACTCTTTCAGCCATAGCAGATCGGCTTCGAGGAGCACGGCGGCGGCGAAGCGGCCCGAGAGCTCATGCAGAATTGCGGTTTTGCCGGCGGCGCTGGCTCCGCCGACGAGGAGGAGCGGCAGCTGCAGAAATGGGTAAGGACAGCCGCACCGGGGACAGGTGGCAATAGCCAGCCACGCGTCCTGTTGCCAGTGGTCTTGGCTGCGGGGACGGGGGAATTCAGCTGCGGTAGCCGGAACGGTTACGTCTTTGTCGACGTGGTAGTGTCCGCAGTTGACACAGACATTGAACATTTGGAGGTCCTGCCCAAGGCGGCGCCCAGCCTGCCTGTTCTGTGAAGGGATTTGAGGAAGCCTTTGTGAAGGCATTCAAGTTGCCAGTTCCTCCGTTGCATATTATCATGGCCGAGGTAGAGGGAAGAAGAGGGTCGATCTTCGTTCCCTCTTTATTTTTGGGCGCGAATGCCCGAGGAGGAATCAAGTAAGCCGATGCGCAGAGGGGGCGACCGGTTTAAGTTTAACGGCATTCAAGCATCAGGCGTAGTTCAGTTCGACAGCACTGAGAAGAGAAGACGGGCACAATGATAAGCGACAGGCAGGCAGATACAGTACCGCGTCCCAGGCTGAGGCACGAACTGCTGACGAATACGGTCTTGCTGGTGGCTGGCGGGCACTTTCTGCTGGAGCTATTTCACCAGTATTTGCCGGTCTTTTTCCCGTTGTATCGCGCCGAGTTCGGGTTGACCTACGGGCAGATCGGCATGATTACCCTAGTTGGCACGACGACGATGTCCTTGGCGCAGCCGTTGTTCGGATTCTTCATCGACCGTTTTGATGCGCGGCGAATTGCGGCTTTAAGCGTTATGTGGGTGGGGCTGATCATGGCTGTGCTCGGCTTCAGCGGCAACTATTGGGTCCTGCTGATCGGCGTGGCACTGGCAGGGTTTGGGTCGGCAGCATTTCATCCTGCGGGGGCTTCGGTTGTCACAAAGGCGAACGACGAAGGGAAGCGGGGGCGCGCGGTCTCATTCTTTGCGGTCGGCGGGAATATTGGGTCGGCGGGCAGTCCGCTTCTACTGGCGATTGGATTGGGATTACTGGGGTTGAAGGGGACAATCGTCCTGCTTCCGGTCGTAGTCCTGGCCGCCATCTGGCTGGTCAACGGGCTGGGCCAGGAGAGCAGAGGAGCTCGCGAAGCGCATCGCGAGCGCCAATCGCGGGCGGGAGAGGGATTTTTGCTGGGCCTGGTCCTCATCGCAGTGGTGGCAATGACACGCGCATGGTTTCAACTCAGCCTGACGACCTATCTGCCGACCTTGCTGGAATACAGAGGGTATTCGGTCGTTTACGGTGGGCAGATGCTATTCGTACTTTCGCTGCTGATTGGTATTGGCAGCCTGTTTGGCGGGATCTTGTCAGACCGGTTCGGTCGCTGGCAGGTATTGCTGAGCAGTTTCGCCATGCTCGGGCCGGCATACTGGTTCTTCATCAGCTCAGGCGGCGGCGTGCAGTTCATTTATGCCGGCGCGATTGGCTTCCTGTTGGGATGCACGTACCCGACGACGGTAGTCGTTGCGCAGGAGGTGTGGCCGCGGGGCATGGCGATGGCGTCTGGTCTGGTGATGGGTTTGGGGTGGTGGCCGGGGGGACTCGGCGCGACATTTACAGGTTGGGTAGCGGACCAGATGGCGCTGGAGACTGCGCTGGAGGGCCTTGTGGTGGCTCCTGTTCTGGGTGCGCTGCTCATGGCGGTCTTTGCAGTAGCGCTGCAGAGACGCAGGAGATCTTCGATGCCGTCAATGGACAGATCGTCCGCAGTTTAGGAGTACTGAAATGGCGAAACCACTCCCCGTATTGCTTGACGTAGACACTGGAGGCGACGATGCGTTGGCGCTGCTGCTGGCGATGGCGTCTCCGGCGCTGGATGTGCGCGGGATCACCTGTGTGGCGGGTAACTGCGCCTTGGAGCGGGTCGTTACCAATACACTCACGCTATTGGACGCGATCGAGGCGCCGCCGGTACCGGTGGCGGCGGGGATGGACAGACCAGTTCTCGATCCCGGGCTGCCGGCCCCGCCTCTGCACGGGGGTGACGGGATGGGTGATCTCGGCCTGGGGGCGCCGCGGCGTTCAAGGGTCGACGACCATGCGGTCGAGTTTCTGCGGCGCACATTGAGCGACGCAGAGGAGCCGATGACTATGATCTGCCTGGCTCCGCTGTCGAATATTGCCATGCTATTGCGCATGTATCCGTGCGTCGGGGAGAAGATCGAGCGGTTGTACGTGATGGGCGGGACGTACGCCGCGCCGGGCAATACGACACCGGCGGCGGAGTTCAATGTTCGTTACGATCCGGAGGCGGCGTCTGTCGTGCTTCAGAGCGGGCTGCCGGTAACTTTGTATCCTCTAGACCCGTTCATGCAAGTGAGGATTACTGAGGAGGAGGCAGAGGCGCTGACCCGTTCGAGGGGGTCGAGCGCGCGTATCGCCGGGGGAATCATTCTACATTACTGCCGTTTTTTTGGGATGGCGTTTTCTCTGATCGGCGACGCTGGTACTGTTGCGACTGTGATCGACCCCGAAGGCGCCACTACGTTAGAAAGGCCCGTTCACGTTGAACTTTCAAGCGGCATAACAAGGGGCGCTACGGTTTTCGACCGACGCATACTGACGGACGGATTCGCAAGAGAAGGCGAATGGACTGAGGTGGACGTTGTCACTAAAGTAGACGCCCCCCGCTACAGGAAGCTGATGGCGGCTGCCCTAGGCGCAGTAGAGGCACTAGACGACTAGCGAAAACCCGCTCTTCCGGCTCCCCGATTCCAACTCCTCTAAAATCATCGGCCGGGTCTCCAGCGAAGTGAATAGCAGAGAATTATCTGACACTGGCAGGAAGTGCTCTAGGCCAGAAGGGCTTCGGCATTGGCGCGGAGTATCTTGTGTCGAACTTCTGGAGACAGGTTGAGGTCGTTGAGCAGCTTCTGCATGCGGTCGTCGAAGAAATCGCGTCCGAAGAGAAGCCTATCCTGGAATTCGATGAGAAAGGGCTCTGAGGTCGGTCCGCTGTCCGGTGAGAATGGGTGGTCCATGAGCTGGCTGAAATCGCGTGTCAGGGCGG
>VYDA01000670.1:0-2799 GCA_009843665.1 Caldilineaceae bacterium SB0675_bin_29
GGATATGACATACGGTGAACAGGAGGTCTCGCAGGTTGCGAATGCCTACCTGGCTTCGCTGCGTGTCGCTATCGTAAGTCCAATCCCCGGCGATCCGTGTGTGCGCGCAAGAGATGTCCTTCGATGCTCGTCACATAGAGGTCCCGAAGTTCGCTTCCGCCAAACGTGCAGTTGGTGGGGCTGTCGCAGGGCAAGGGATGTGTTTCCAAGACTCTGCCGTTGGGTGCGAAAACGTAGATCATTCCCCCGGGCCCGCTGGCGCCCGAACCGGCGGTGGCAACAATGTTGCCGTCGCTGTCCAGGCACATACCATCCACGCCGCGGTGTGGATAGAAATTGTGGAGCACTTCATAACGGCCTACAATGGCGCCCTCTTCTTCCGACCCGTTCTCGTTGATGGGATAGGCTCTGAGTTCGCGACTTTCTCCCTCGCCGTGTTTGCTTTGGGCGACGTAGAGTACGGTCTCATCGGGTGAGAGCAGGAGTCCATTGGGAGCGGTGGTGTCGAAAGTTACGCGCTGCGGGCGCCAGGTTCCGTCTTCTTGCCTGGTCAACCTGTACACGGACTCGTGGTCCAACTCCATGTCATCGCGGAAATCGCCGTAACGGGGATCGGTAAACCAGATCCTGCCTGCGCTATCGATCGCCAGATCATTGGGGCTGTTAAGGCGTCGTCCAGCGAATTCCGAGCAGACTACGACGGTCTCCCGGCCTTCCTGGTACTGGACCATTTGGCGGCCGCCACCTTCACAGGCGTTGAGAATGCCGTCGGCGTTCAACATGAGCCCGTTGGCCTCATTCGTGCCTTGGCGCCAAACGGTGACCTGACCGGTGGCCGGATCGTAGCGCATAATGCGGCTGTTGGGAATGTTGGTAAACAGGAGCGAACTGCCATCCCAGACCGGCCCTTCCGTCAGACCGATCGGTTCCAGCAGAGTTTCAAACTGCCATGCCATCACTGCATCTCCCTAAGGTTCGAGTGCGAAATCTGATCCACAATCAATAGCAATCTGACGACTTCGCTCCAGGGCTTGATATGGGTCATCCAGCAGCGGGCTCAGCTCAAGGCTGACAGCGCCGTCGTAACCGATGTCCTGCAGTGCCCTGAAGGTGCCGCGTAGAGTTTCGGTGGTCAAAACACCGTCTAGCAGCGCCCAATGCAGGTCTCCTTGCCCGTCATTGTCGTCGAGGTGGACATAGTACAGACGACTGCCGGCGGAATTGATGACTGCAGCCGGATCTTCGCCGGTCATTTGGACGTGTCCAATGTCGAAGAGTAGCCCCAGATTTGGATGGTCGATAGCGTCTATGAATTCCAAGGTGGCCGAAGCGGTGGGAAGCGCGGTCCCGGGGAAGTGCTCGATGCAGAGTCTGACGCCGTGCCTTGTGGCGTCTTCGGCCGCCTGCTCGAGAGAATTGGCGTAGCGGCTCAATGCGGCAGGGCTGTCGTCCTTTCCGGGCACCAGGTAGACTGCGTTCCCGCCCAGCGCGACGCACCGCTTCACAACGCCCTCAACATGTGCAACGCCCCTACTGCGCGCGCCGGCATCCGATCCCTCAAGCGCGGCGTCCTCAGGCACGCCAAAGGAGGCTGCCACTGAAGAGACGCGGAGGGAAAAGGAATCCCGCAGGGTCTGAACATCTTCCTCCATCGGGAAATCGGGCCTGATGTCGATCCGGTGGAAGCCCAAGGAGCGCATGTCAGAAAGGACTTTCGAAGGGTGAGCGGTCAAAGCCCACACACAACATGACAGATACATAGGCTCAAAACTCCAACTGCTCCAACCCCTCTGAAATGAGTTCTTCCGACCGATCCGCACCGCTCGCCAACAGAGACTGCAATTCGGTCAGTTCATTGCACTGTAAGAAGCGATGAAGCTTGTGACTATGGCGATGGCTCCACTCCTCAATTGCCGGGGTCATTTGAGCAATCGTTGAGAAGTCGGAGGGGAATCGCAGCGGGTCGCCTCCCAGCCAGCGACCGTGCCTGCCTGAAAGAGTTGTGTTCCAGATTTTGGCGGGGATGACGTCCGGAGTGAGGTTGCCGGTAGGCCATGCCTGAAAGAGAACAGGAATCCGAGGCGGGAAATCGGGCAGAATCCCCTGCAGGAGTTGATGGCTTCTGGTGCAGGTGGACGGCATCCACAGCGGGATTACAGGACTTCTGAGACCGATCACCGGATTCATTTGCGGCCCGCTCTCGATCAGTACGGCACGCGGCTGGATCTGAAGAAGATAGAAGAGCCACTGCCAGGCGTAGAAGCCCATCCGACTGATCTCATCAACGGATGAGAAGGAAAGCGAGTAGATTGGCAGGCCTTCAACACCGGCGTGGTCGCGCACCGAGGTGGAAAAACCTGAGATCGAACCCCACTGTGCCTCGGGCTGATATGTCCAGTGGCGAGAGAGTCGCCAGCCGCTGCGCTGCAGGCCCCCTTCCTCATGCAACCAGTCATCCAGCCAGGGCGTACCTCTAATGAACTCCTGATCGGTGAAGCCTCCGTACCCACCAATCTGCAACCTGTGGCGGGCGCCGATTTCGTACTGGCTCCACTTCGAGGAACAGGCCAGGAGAAGCAAAGAACCGCCGGGCATAAGGCGCTCGCGAATAAACCTCTTGTACTGGTCTGGCAAGGATGCCAGCTTGAGGTATATGCTCACACTTCTTTTGATCTGCTGCCGGGCGTGAATCGGATCGAAAACACTTACTGCGAGGAGATCGGGATTGTGATTGAGGATAGGGGTGAGGAGGTCGACGCTGCGCTGCTGATAGCCGGCAATGTCGTCTGGTTTTCCACG
>VYDA01000670.1:2809-4410 GCA_009843665.1 Caldilineaceae bacterium SB0675_bin_29
GAGGAAAAGGCGATGGGAAAGCTGTCGGCCAGGAGCGGCGCCCCGAGGCAGGTACACAGGTGGGCTGTCGCGCCGGAAGGAACGCCGATTACAATCGTGTCGAAACGCCGCTCCGGATCAAGTCCATCGTACTGGCCCACGTTCCACTGGGCAAGATCTGCGGTAGTCAGGTTGAAAGAGAGCGAACGACTGTGGGGGCGGCTCTCGGTAGCCCAGACGGCCAGGTTGGCGCCCCATTTGCGAGGAAGCTGGGAACTCAGGCGAAGAAGCGGAAACTGACGTCCCAACTTGGCATTCGACGCGGGAAAGTGAAATCTGTTCTCCAGAGCAGCGGCCACCGCCGCCACCGCTCCTGTTGCAATGTCGAAACCGACTGGGTTGTAGGTCACGGGCAAGCTGAGTCCCTCTGCCTGGTTTCGCCGATTTTGCGCGCACTACTGCCCCCGCCGCGATCTGTCCCACTAGCCGGACCTGGCGAGCCTGGATTTGACGGCGGAATTGACCAACAGTATAGCCGACGTGCCAAGGCATAGCAATTCCAGTTTATAGGGATCATTTTGGGCAATCCCGAACACGGTCCCGGTTTACCGGCCAGTTCTGTAAAGCTGGCGAGTTACGGGTTACCGTCGGGTCCTCCTCGAAGGCTACCTAGCGTAGTTCAAACTCAAGAAACGTTGACGCGGGGGTGCCGATGTGATAGGCTAGCGGGCGCGTTTGTCATCCGACCAGGGGCTTGCTCCCATTTCGAGGCAAGACTATGACCAACAATGGAAACAGACCAGTACGGGTTCGATTTGCGCCCAGCCCGACAGGGCACTTGCATTTGGGGGGGCTGAGGACAGCTCTCTTTGACTGGCTGTGGGCGCGAAAGACCGACGGACAGTTCATTCTGCGGATAGAGGATACGGACCGCAGGCGCTTTGATCCTGAAAGCCTGGACAGCCTGGTGACCGGCTTGCGCTGGTTGGGGCTGGATTGGGACGAAGGCCCGGACATCGGCGGACCGTGCGCGCCGTATGTGCAGTCGCAGAGGCAGCAGATTTACATGGAGAAGGCCCAGGAGCTCGTCGACAAGGGGGCCGCCTATCGCTGCTACTGTACGCCTGAGCGGTTGGCAGAGATGAGGGAGGCGCAGAGGCGAGCAGGAAGGGGAACCGGCTACGACAGACATTGTCGAAATCTTTCTGAGGAGGAGAGAAGCCGGCGTGAGGCGGAGGGTGCGCCGTCAGTCATTCGCCTTGCCGTACCTTTGGAGGGCGTCACTGTTTTCAATGACCTGCTGCGCGGCGATATCGAAGTCGATAACCGCCAGTTGCAGGATGAGGTCCTGCTCAAGGCGGACGGGCTGCCGACTTATCATCTGGCGGCGATGGTGGATGACAACCTGATGGAGATCACGCACGTCCTGAGAGGCGAGGAGTGGCTGGCGACGGCGCCGATTCACAAGCTGATCGTAGACGCATTTGGCTGGGAGATGCCGGTTCTGGTCCATTTGCCTGTAATTCTGGATCCGAGCGGCAAAGGCAAGATGAGCAAGCGCAAGAAGATGGTGGCGGGCAAAGAGTTCCTGGCACTGGTGCACGAGTTTCAGGATTGCGGTT
>VYDA01000427.1 GCA_009843665.1 Caldilineaceae bacterium SB0675_bin_29
GCCGCCCGGCCCCTTGCCGGGCTGCCCGTTGCCGCGCTGCCCATTGCCGTCCTGTCCGTTGCCGCCCTGTCCGTTGCCAGGCGTAGGATTGGGGGTCGGGGTCGGAGGAGGTGGCTCACCGACGTCGAAATCCACGGTGTCGGTGAGGGTGTGGGACTGGTTTGTGGCGGGATCGAAATAGGTAACGGCAAGGCGCAGCGTATAAGGGCCGGGTTGACAGCTGTTGGTTATGCGAAGGGGAATGGGGCCGAGCGATCTCCAGGGATCGTAGAACGAAGGAGAAAATGTGCGGTCTTGGTCGAACCTTTGCCCCTCACAGTCGGGTGCATCGGCCCCGCCGGGACCGCGATGCAGTACATCGAAGCGATATGTTACGGAGGTGAATTTGTCACGATAGTCACACTTACCATCACTGTTTTGATCATTGCAGGGGAAGTATCTGACGGCGAAGCCGACTTCCAGTTGTCCGCCAGGCGGCACTGTGTAGGCTATCAGGTCAACACCTATCAAGGGCTGAAACTGTTGCGCGTAGGTGACACGTGCGCGGAAAATGAATGCAACGGCCAGGTGGCAGAAGAGCACTGCGACCAAAACGAGAGTCGTTTTTTTCAGACGCATTCGACTCTACCTTACTTTGTTCCCTGAAGCGGCCTCAACTGCCATAGTCGATACCGCGAGGACCACAAATCACGAAACTTCGCTGGCAGGCTTTGGTAGAGTAGGCAATATCCTGGTGGTCTGATCATCCTCTGACCGTACGGACCAGACGCTCGACCTGAATAACGGTTATTCTGGTCGACCTTTCCGCCCGGTCATAGTTTCCTTTAGGGGTCGATGAAGGAAAGGTAAGGGCGGTTGCCATTCCTGATAACCTTCGCCGAAAGTACCCGCATCCAGTTCTTTTCGGTCAAGCTGAATCGTTAGGACAGCTGTAAGTATAGGGTAAAGTGAGTTTGCGCGCAGTGCCCGGCTTAGGGGACCGCAGAAGACAGATCATGGCAGCGAGGGTTCTGGTTTAACTGGCAACCCAGTTCCGGCAAATTCATCGGCAGGCGCGCTCAGCGCGAGCCGTCGTCTGTGTCGGGCACGGCGGCGAGCCCGCCGCTGGTCGTCGTTGAGCTGTAAGTGCCGGCGACGCCGGGATCGATTTCGACTTCGGCGACCTCGCGGCCTCCGGTCATCGTCCCGCACCAGGCCAAGATTAAACTGCTCCCGCTCAATGAGCTGAAACTCAGGCTCTTGGAGTTGACTGTCGAGGACGTGGCGGCCTGGTCGAGCGAGATGTAGACGGTCGTGTCGGGGCTGGCGCGGTGGTAGAGGTTGTAGAGCTGCGCACAGCCGCTGACGTCAACCCAGCTGACCTCCAGATCGACACCCCCGGCGGGCGGCAGTGAGAGCGCGACGGTGATCGAGCTGGTCAACCGACTGCCTGGCGGCGGGTTGCCCCCCAGCGCGAGCTGTATCAGCCCCGACAACGAGCCGCCGGCTACCTTGGCATAGTCGCGGAAAATCCAAGCCTGTTGGTTGAGGTCGGGCAGGTCGACGCGGTACCATTCGCCCAGCGTGTCGATGCCGACGATCTTCATCCACGTCCCCTGCGGTATGGTCGTGAGGATGTCGTAGGTCAGGCCCGGTCCGGCGCGGGCATTCAGGAGCAGCGGCTGTGTGATGGCGGCGGGCAGCAGGGCAAGCTCGACTTCGGTCACCCATTTGACGCCGGCCAGCGAGCCGACCACGGTGGTCAGGTCCTGGTAGACCCAGACATGATTTTCGAACCCTTCCAGCTCGATATGGAACCAGTCGTTGTCGGGGTCAATGCCGTAGATGTAGCCTTGGGTGCCGGCGGGGACGGTGGTAACGATGTCGTAGGTCAGGCCCGGGCCGGTGCGCACGTTCATCAGCTCGGGTATGGTGATGGCCAGCGGCGCCTGATACTGCTGGGGCGAATATGACGGCAGCGGATTCGGGTTGCTGATAAATGACTTGACGATGACGCCGCCCTGGTTATTGCTGCGTCCCTGACTGTATTTGCCTTGGCTGCCACCCTGATTACCGCCGCCGTTGTTGCCCTGTTGGCTACCGAGTATGTCGACCCTAAAAATGAAATTGCTGGGAAATGTATCCAGAAAAGAGCATTGGCCATCTCCATTTTTGTCTTTGCAGGGGATATTTGTGAAGCCGTAGCCGCCGAAAAGGTTTTTTCCCGGACTCACGGAGTGACTCAACAGAGAGAGGTGTACGTCCCCCGTTTGGACGTCCTCCTCCTCTTGTGCGTAAGCCGTCTGGGCGCGGAATGTGAAGCTGGCGGTCAGGACAGAAAGCAGCAGTGCACCCATCCCGACTGCTGTAATGATTGACAGTTTGGTTCGCATTCGCATCGTCTTTTCCTCTTTTCTATCGACGAGCTTCCCAACGAAGCGAAAGAGAAGTGAACGATTCCATTTGATCGTGCCGGTGGAGCGTTCGCCGATATCAGAGGCAGTTCGCGTGTGCTTGACGCTTGGCTCCGGTTCATGCGGAGATTAGGCGGCAGCCAGGCAGAGACTCGTACTGCGAATTCGGTGCATCGCGGCCGGTTATGATGTTGTCAGACGGTTCGGGGAGCGGGACGATTAAGCCGCTCGAATAATACAGCGGACCGGGCGCGGTCCGGCATCAGGAATGAAACCGGAAGAACGCCGGGCGCGTTGAAGAGGATGAGGACCGGAGTCGTGCATCCACCTCATCTGCGCTGGCAAAGGTGCTGTTTGGGGCGACTGTTTTTGTGCGAGGGTTTCCCGCGGGCGCGGGCCAGTTGTGACGCTGTCTGGGATCCTTGCAGTCATTCTGCTATGGCACCTTTACTGCAACTGTCGATCCAATAAACGTTTGCTAAATGAGTCCTCGATGCTCCACGCGTGTGGAGGGATCAGGATCGTAGATCGTTATATCGGCTTTGTCAAGCCTTTGTACAGAATTTCGGTCATTGTTTTTGCGGGCAAAAGGCCGGATCTGAGGGCCGATTCACCCTCATGGGGGCTGATCTCCAGAGTAGCGGACTGAAAAATCGCCGGAAAGGTGTAGCCATTGCGCTTGACAGCCGGCGCGGCGACCTCTGGGCAGGGGCGGGGGCCCGTACATATCGTAGGCAGATCGTATACGAATCGTTGATCATTCTTGAATGAGCCTTCATCAACGCATTGTCCTCTTGGACGTCGAGAAGTCGGACACGATCAGGGCCGCATTAAACTGATGTAGAAGGCCCCCGTTGACGTCGATGACAACGAGGGCCCCCTGGAATGCGATCGCTTCGTCGCAATCGGATATGGCGTGGCTGCTCGGAATGCGCGCTCAGCGCGAGCCGTCGTCTGTATCGGGCACAGTGGCGAGGCCGCCGGTGGTCGTCGTTGAGCTGTAGGTGCCGGCGACGCCGGGATCGATCTCGACTTCAGCGACCTCGCGGCCGGCTGCCATCGACCCGCACCAGGCCGAGATGAAACTGTTGCCGCTCAGGGTGCTGAAACTAAGGCTCTTCGAGTTGGCGTTCGAGGACGTGGCGGCCTGGTCGAGCGAGATGTAGACGGTCGTGTCGGGGCTGGAACGATGGTAGAGGTTGTAGAGCTGCGCACAGCCGCTGACGTCAACCCAGCTGACCTCCAGATCGACACCCCCGGCGGGCGGCAGTGAGAGCGCGACGGTGATCGAGCTGGTCAACCGACTGCCTGGCGGCGGGTTGCCCCCCAGCGCGAGCTGTATCAGCCCCGACAACGAGCCGCCGGCTACCTTGGCATAGTCGCGGAAAATCCAAGCCTGTTGGTTGAGGTCGGGCAGGTCGACGCGGTACCATTCGCCCAGCGTGTCGATGCCGACGATCTTCATCCACGTCCCCTGCGGTATGGTCGTGAGGATGTCGTAGGTCAGGCCCGGTCCGGCGCGGGCATTCAGGAGCAGCGGCTGCGTGATGGCGGCGGGCAGCAGGGCAAGCTCGGCTTCGGTTACCCATTTGACGCCGGCGAGAGAGCCGATCACCGTGGTCAAGTCCTGGTAGACCCAGACGAGCGTGTCGAATGCTTCGAGCTCGATCTGGAACCAGTCGTTGTCCGGGTCGATGCCGAAGATGCGGCCCTGTGTGCCCTTGGGGACGATGCCGACGATGTCATAGAGCAGGCCGGGACCGGTGCGCACGTGCATCGTGATCGGCTCGGTGAGGGCGAGGGGCAGGGAACAGTCCGGTCCGGGCGCGCCCATCAGTTGCGCTATTTCTTGCACAGTGTAGATCTTGACGGCGACCAACGAGCCGATAACGGTGGTCAGGTCCTGGTAGACCCAGACGCGGGTGTCGAAGCCTTCCAGCTCGATGTGAAACCAGTCGTCGTCGGGGTCGATGCCGTAGATGTAGCCCTGCGTGCCGGCGGGGACGGTGGTGACG
>VYDA01000409.1:0-2777 GCA_009843665.1 Caldilineaceae bacterium SB0675_bin_29
CCCGCAATCCCTACTTCTGGGCAGTGGACACCGCCGGCAACCAGCTTCCCTACATCGATGACCTCTCCTTCCGCCTCTTCCAGGACTCCGACGTACATGCCCTGCGACTCGTGAACGGTGAGATCGACTGCCAGTCCCGCCACATCCGCAACACCGACCTCACCGTGCTCAAAGAAAATGAGGAAAGTGGCGACTACAAGATCCAGTTCTGGCGATGGACCGCCGTCTATGGTGTCCATTTCAACATGACCACCAACGACGACCGCCGCCGTGAACTCTTCCAGGAGCGCGACTTCCGCATCGCCGTCTCTCTCGGCTTCAATCGCGACGAAGTCAGGGAACTGATCTACGATGGGTTCGGAACCAATATGCAGTACGGACCCCCGGTCGAGTCTCCCGTGCATCACGCAAAGCTCAGCAACGCCTACCTCGACTACGACCCCGACGCCGCCAATGCCCTGCTCGACGGCCTCGGCTACGTCGACAGGGACTCCGACGGCTACCGCCTCTGGAAAGATGGCAGCGGCGAACGCATCACCTGGACCATGCTGGGTGGCGCCGAAATCTCTGACCTCAGTCAGACCTTCATCGACTACCTCGGTGACCTCGGTTTCGAAGTCAACTATCGCGGCGTCGACCGTTCCCTCAGCATCGAGCTCCACCAGTCCAACGACGTCGAATGTACTACGTCGTTCATGGATCGCAACCTTGTACCGTTGGCCGATCCCCAAGTCTGGGTCAAGCACCGCAATATTAACGACCGCCCCTGGTGCAATGCCTGGACCGCATGGAAACTGGACCCATCCAATCCCATCGCACAGGAGCCGCCCGCCGACCACTGGATCTGGACCATCTGGGACCTGTGGGATCAGATTCGCGCCACACCCGGCGAGCAGGCGCAGGCCGATCTCTTCAAGCAGATCCTTGAGATCTGGTCCGAAGAGCTGCCCTCCGTCGGCTTCTTCGGCGAGCTGCCCCGTCTCGTCATGGTCAAGAACGGCTTCAAAGGCATCCACGCCGGCAACCCCTGGGACTGCTGCCGTGGCGTCTACGAGCACATCATCGACAATGCCACCTGGTATTGGGATGATCCGTCAATGCATATGTAAAGCTAAGATGTGAAGTGATACGAGTGAGGAGAGACGGTATTCTCTCTCCTCACTCCTCTTTACTCTCTCCTCGAGGTCCGTCATGTTCTCATACATCCTTGGCCGGTTTGCCGTGATGATTCCGACTCTCTTCGTGATCTCGGTAGTCACCTTCATTATCATCCAGCTTCCGCCGGGCGATTATCTCACAACCTACGCCGCGCAACTGCGCGAACAGGGCGACGAGGTCGACGAGGTCCTGATGGCCAGACTGGAGCGTCGCTACGGCCTCGGCCAGCCACAACACATCCAGTACCTCAAATGGATCTCCGGCATCCTCCTGCGCGGCGACTGGGGTGAGTCGATGTTGTTCCAGAAACCGGTCGAGGACCTGATCTGGGACCGGCTGGGCCTTACCTTCATTCTTTCATTTACAACTCTTCTCTTCGGATGGCTCGTGTCCATCCCATTAGGGGTCTATTCGGCGACCCATCAATACTCGGTGATCGACTACGTCGTCACCGCGCTCAATTTTATCGGCAAAGGGTTGCCCGAATTCATGCTCGCCCTCGTTATCATGTGGCTCGTGACATCTTATTCCGACATGAGCGTCGGCGGCCTCTTCAGCCCCGAATATATGGACGCGCCCTGGACCATTGACCGGTTACTCGATCTTCTTGCCCATGTCTGGATCCCTATCGTGATCCTGGCCGTGGGTAGCACTGCCAACGGCATCCGTATTACCCGCGCCAATCTGCTCGACGAGTTGAACAAACCCTATGTCGAAACCGCGCGCGCCAAAGGTGTCAAAGAGACAAGACTGATCTGGAAGTACCCGACCCGCGTCGCCCTGAACCCCTTCTTCAGCACCGTGGGTTGGTCGCTCGCCGACCTGATTTCCGGCACAACCATCGTGGCCATCGTTCTCAGTCTGCAGACGACGGGCCCGATGCTATTCACTGCGCTGATCAACCAGGACATGTTTCTGGCCGGCAGCTTTATCATGATGCTTAGCGTACTCACCGTGATCGGCACACTGCTGTCCGACCTCCTGCTGGCTTGGGTTGATCCTCGCATCCGCCTGGAAGAGGCGGGCTAGTCATCCCATACTTCGCCGCCCGCGCGCGATTGTCCCATAGATAAACCCTCCGTAACCTGAGCGCTTTCAAATGGACCGGAACAGACGATGACCACTGAGGAACAACAACCGACTCTCTATCAGGACGACCCCGAAGAGGAAGAACGTTACCTGGAGACACGCGACGACGAAGCCAACATGGCCGTCGCCTCCTTCTGGCAGCTCATCTGGTGGCGTTATCGCCGCCATCGCGTCGCCGTCTTCTCCACCTTTGTCGTAATTGTCTTCTATCTGATCGCGGCCTTCAGCGAATTCGTGGCGCCTTACGACCCGGAGGCCAAGTTCGTCAAATACAAGTTGCACCCGCCTACCCCAATTCACATTATCGATGCCGAGGGCAACTGGCGCATGCCCTTCATCTACCAGACCATACGCGAGCGCGACCCGAAGACCTTCCGCAACACCTACCACGAGGACACCGAGATCATTTATCCCATCCGCTTTTTGCCTAAGGGCGAAGAATATGAGCTTTGGGGTGAAGTTGCTGTGACCACCAAGCTCTTCGGTCTCGACGTGCCCCACGAAGAGCAGGGCTTCTTCCTCTTGGGCAC
>VYDA01000409.1:2787-3379 GCA_009843665.1 Caldilineaceae bacterium SB0675_bin_29
CCCGACTCTCCCTCTCCATCGGACTCATCGGCGTCGTTATCAGCCTGGTCCTCGGCATTCTACTGGGAGGTCTGTCAGGCTACTACGGCGGCACCATTGACAATATCATCCAGCGCATCATCGAGTTCCTGCGTTCGATCCCCTCCATTCCACTCTGGATGGGCCTCAGCGCCGCCCTGCCCCCCGGCTGGCCGATTCTATATGTCTACTTCAGCATTACCGTAATTCTCTCCTTTATCGGCTGGACCGGTATGGCCCGCGTCGTGCGTGGCAAATTCCTGCAGCTGCGCGAAGAAGAGTTCGTCATGGCCGCGCGTTTCTCTGGCAGCGGCGAAATGCGCATCATCCTACGTCATATGCTGCCCTCCTTCCTCAGCCACATCATCGCCACCATGACGCTGGCCATCCCGACTATGATTCTCAGCGAGACCGCACTCAGCTTTCTCGGTCTCGGCCTGCGCCCGCCCGCCATCAGCTGGGGCGTCCTCCTGCAGGAGGCCCAGAACATCAGCGCCGTCGCCATCGCCCCCTGGACCTGGGTCGCCCCCGCCCGCCTGGTCGTCCTCGCCGTAGGCGCCTTCAGGTTCATGGG
>VYDA01000409.1:3389-4402 GCA_009843665.1 Caldilineaceae bacterium SB0675_bin_29
CAACTCCATCCCTGAGCTGAACTACCGCAAAGGCTACGAGATCCGCGAAGTGCATGACCAGATCGACCACTTCGCCGTCCGTATCACCACACCTGCCAACCCCTTTGAACCGGAAAAGCACGGGGAGCGCCGCTTCTGGTACATCCTCGAGGGCGAGGCCACCGTCACCATCGACGGCGAGAGCACCACCGTCGGCCCCACCGACCTGATCCTCCTCGCCCCCTGGACCGACCACAGCCTGCGCGCTGACAAAAGCGTGCGCTGGATCTGCTTCGGCTAACCCTCGCCTACCTGGAACGCACAATCCCCACACCGACAAAGGAAACGCAAACGATGCCACGCAAATTGAAGTTGGCCCTCATCGGTCTGGGCCGCCGCGGCCGCAGTTCTCACCTGCCGATCTATCCAAGAATGAACGAAGTGTTCGACTTCGTCGCCGTCTGCGACAAGGAAGAAGAGGTCCTGCGCGAAGTCGCTGCTGAGTACGGCGTCAACGCCTACACCAGCGTCCGCGACCTGGTGGACGGAGAAGATCTGGATGTCGTTGACGTCGTCGTCCCCGGCGATGCGCACCATCCCATCTGCTGCTACCTCGCCGAGTTCGGCATCAACATCATCGTCGAAACACCGGTCTCAACCACCCGCCCCATGACCGACATGATGATAGAGGCCGCCGAGCGCAACAACATCAAGCTGGAGGTCGCCGAAAACTACCACCGCGTCCCCTTGGCCCGCTTCCAGGCCAAGGTGATCGACTCCGGCGTCATCGGCGAAGTCGGCCGTATCTACCGCATCTTCCACGAAGGCGGCTACCACGGCATGAGCATGCTGCGCCTTCTCGCCGGCAGCCCCCCCAAGTCGATCCTCGGCATCACCCACGTGACCGACGTCGTGCCCATCATCGACCGCATGAAGCGCCACCATTCCCAGGAGAACTGCACCACCAGCTTCCTGGAATTCGAGAACGGCGCCGCCGCGACCATGATCTACTCCAACGTCATCCATGCCCGATC
>VYDA01000635.1:0-978 GCA_009843665.1 Caldilineaceae bacterium SB0675_bin_29
ATTCCATCCTGCGCGGACGCTATGAAATCGTTCGCCTGGTGGGTCAGGGCGGGATGGGCGCGGTCTACCAGGCCAATGACCTGCGTCTGGATGGCCGCGTCTGCGCCATCAAGGAAATCCTGCCCGCCCTCCTCATCGACCAACGAGGTCCCGACCTTGACTTGGGGCAGACGATTGAACAGTTCTACCAGGAAGCCAGTGTTCTGGCCCGGCTCGACCATCCCAACCTCCCCAAAGTCTCAGACTACTTTTCCGTGGACGGGCGTGAATACCTGGTCATGGATTTCATCGAAGGCCGTGACCTGCAAGAGATAGTAAATGAAGCGCTTAGACAGAATAAACACCTCTCCGAAGCCCAGGTCCTGCTCTGGGCCACACAACTCTTGGACGCCCTTGAGTATCTGCACAGCCAGGACCCGCCCGTGCTCCACCGCGACATAAAACCGGGTAACATCAAGATTACGCCCGAAAATAGACTCAAACTTGTGGATTTCGGCTTGGTGAAAATCCTGCAACCGGACGACGCCCGTACCGTGACGGTCGTCCAGGGACGGGGCACCGTAGCCTACACGCCCCTTGAGCAGTATGGAGGCGACACCGGCCACACCGATGTGCGTACAGATATCTACAGCGTCGGCGCCACGCTCTATCACCTTCTCGCCGGCACGCCCCCGCAGGATGCCAAAGAGCGCTTCCTCAAGTCTGGCCTCCTCGATCCTCTGCGACAGCTGAATCCGGCTATCTCCACGCGAACGGAACGGGCAGTCTTCCAGGCCTTGGCCATGCATCCTGATGAACGCCCCGCCAGTATTGCCGACCTGCGCCAGGCACTGTTCGGTGCCGTAAGCGCCAAAAGGGATCCGACCACAGATCTGCTGCCGCCCCCCACTTGGAACGAAATCATCCATAAGAATAGAATGCTGATTGGGGCGACTGTTCTCCTCTTCATTATCGCCTCTGTCATCAGCATCTATGATC
>VYDA01000635.1:988-4401 GCA_009843665.1 Caldilineaceae bacterium SB0675_bin_29
TCTATGATCTCTGACAGTCTGTCCATCCTGAGAAATACTAGCCTCTTGCAGTCCGCTTCAGTAGCCAGCCCCGGCACCTGCCGCTTGCTGCAAAAGCCCCCTGAATTCGCGTAGTCGGCTCCAGGTCAAAAGCGGCGAACTCGAAAAAAACAGTTGCTTCAACAACGCTGTGAAAATTTGCGCAATCCTTCCGCGCCCCTTTATACTGATAGCTGACTTTTCCTAAAAAATCGGCGACCCCACTGTAGTCTTTTCCCCTGACCGAGCAAGACAGCGGGCCGTCGCGATCTGAACGATTAACAGGCAATTCTCTTAGTTCATACCGACCACCTGCGTCAGCGTCAGTGGCCGTCCGCTAAGAACTGCCGTTTACAGGAGGGTAGATTTAATCCATGAATCTTCTCCGAGCTTTAGTCTTGAATGCACGCATTCGCAACGCGACCATCGGCATCATTGTCCTGCTCGTCTTAAGCGTTGTGCCGGTCTTTAATGCCCCCCCTCCTCACGTCGAATTGGCGGCCGAAGCTCTGCTTGAACACGGTCCAAAGTGGTTCACAAACGGCCTCCTGACCACCATCCTGGTCGACCTTATCATCATCCTGATGGCCGTCTTCGCCGTCTCTAGAATGAAGGAAATACCCGGCGCCTGGCAGAACATCATGGAGATGCTGGTCGAAGGAATGTGGAACCTGACCCAGAGCATCGCCGGCCATGGCTCCGCCAACAGCCGCAAATTCTTCCCCTGGGTGATCACCATCTTCATCTTCGTTCTGATCAGCAACTACATTGGCCTGCTTCCAGGCTTTGGCTCCATCGGCATCTACCATAGTCCCGCCGAAAGCCACGCTCAGGCCGAATTGGGCAACCAGATCGCAATGGCCGGCGCAGAAACCGTCGCAGTCTCCGCTGCCGCCGAAGAAGGCAAACCGGTCCTTGTCCCCCTGTTTCGCAGCCCCTCCGCCGACCTGAACATGACCCTGGCCCTGGCCCTCATCTCCGTCTTCATGACCCAATTCTTCGGCGTCCAGGCATTGGGAATGCGCTATTTCACCAAGTTCTTCAAGAACCCCTTCAAGGACGGCATGGGCGCTGTGGTTGGCTTCTTCGAACTGATTGCCGAAATCTCCAAGATCATCAGCTTCTCGTTTCGTCTCTTCGGCAATATCTTTGCCGGTGAAGTCGTACTGCTCGTGATGGCCTTTCTCGTCACCTTCCTCCTGCCCAGCATATTCTACGGGCTGGAACTGTTCATCGGATTCATCCAGGCGCTTGTATTTATGTTGCTGACCCTGGCCTTCTTCACCATGGCCACCGTCAGCCACGACGATCACCACTAAAATCAATTGCCAGTGACCGGATTGCTCCCGGTGCCACTCGCAAGACTGATCACGAACCACCAATCACTGCAGTTAAGAAAAAGGAGTTCACACTCATGGATGTTGAAGTCGCAAAGGAACTGGGTTCTGCACTTGCTATCGGATTGGGCGCAATTGGCCCTGGTGTAGGCATCGGTCTGATTGGCGCCAAAGCGATGGAAGCGATGGGCCGCAATCCTGAAGTGACCAACACTGTGCAGACGAACATGCTGCTCGGTTTCGCCTTCTGTGAATCGGTCGCTATCTATGCGCTCGTTATCTCCCTGTTGGTCAAGTTCGTCTAAACCTGCTCTCAGTGGCCAGAGTTCAGTCGTCAGTGACCGGTGTTTACTTCCAACGGCCAGTGAAACGACTGGCCCCGAACCACGAGCCACTGCAGTGTATCCAGGAGGTTGGCCTTGGACGCTCTCGATAAATTAGGTATCAGTTGGCAGTTATTGCTCTCGCAGATCATCAACTTCGGGCTGTTGATGGTTATTCTGCAGCAGCTACTCTACAAGCCGGTTCTGAACATGCTCGAGCAGCGCAGACAGCGCATCGCCGAGGGTTTGGAACAGGCCGATAAGGCGTCGAACGCGGCCGCCGAAGCCGAAGCGGAAAAACAGGCGATCCTCGAAGAGGCCCGCCGCGAAGCGCAGGAAGTCCGCGCCCAGGCAACCCGCGATGCCGAACGCATCGCCCAGGACGTTCGCAGCCGCGCCGATCAGGAGGCCCAGGAAATCCGCATGAAGGCCCAGGCCGACGCCGAAGCGCAGACTGCCGCTGTCATGGCTGACGCCCGAAGACAGATCGCCGACCTCGCCATTGCCGCCACCGAACAGATCCTGGGCCGCGAACTGGCCGACCGCGATGAGCAGGAGCGCTTTGTCGCCGACTATCTGGCCCAGCAAAACGGGAGCGGTTCATGAGCGAGCGCGTGACGGCGGATGGATATGCCAGGATCGTTTTGGAAACGATCGTTGGACAGTGGCAGACTACACTGACCGCGGTTGCAGACGCGCTGGAAAAGAATCCGAAGCTGGCCGCCGACGTCAAAGCCGTCGAAAAGGCAATTCCCGATGACGCTTCGCCTGAGGTGCAAAACTTCGTTAAGGAGTTAGTACAGGCGAACGACACAGACCAACTGCCCCGTATCGTCAGCGCTCTGGGCGCGGCATTGCGAGGAGAAACCGGTCCGCGGACAGCAGACATCACCAGCGCCATCGAATTGGGTGATGACGCGCAAGAGCAGATCCGCCAGCGACTTACCGAACAGTACGGCGAAGACATCGTCTTCAGCTTCGATGTTGACCCATCCCTGATGGGCGGCCTGCGCATCCGCGTCGGCGATCAGTTGATCGACAACACCGTCGCAAATCGGCTGATGGCTCTGCGCGAAATGGTCGCGTCTTCGGTGCGGTGAGTTTGGAAATGGTAGTCAGTTTCGGGTCCTGACCAACAGGCCGGCAGCCTGTCAGGTACTCAAAATTGATAATATACAATAAAGGACAGCGCTTATGGCAGTTCAGACTGAGGAGCTGACCCAGGAATTTACCGACCGGCTCAAGCAGCAGATCCTCAACTTCCAGCCTGCCCCCAGCCGCGTAGATGTGGGCGAAGTCGTCGAAGTCGGTGACGGAATCGCTATCATCTCCGGCCTTCAGGGCGTCATGGCCAGCGAACTGGTCGAGTTCACCAAGACCGGCGTGCTCGGCATCGCCCAGAACCTGAATGATGATTCCGTTGGTATCATCATCATGGGTGAATATACCGATATCGAAGAAGGCGACCTCGTACGCAGCACCGGCCGCCTGGCTTCCGTCCCCGTCGGTGACCCGCTTATCGGCCGCGGGGTCAACGCCGTCGGTCAACCCCTCGACGGCAAAGGTCCGATCGATTCATCCGCAACCCGTCCGGTTGAGCGCATCGCTCCCGGTGTCGTGTTGCGCAAGGGTGTCGATACCCCCGTCGAGACCGGCATCACCGTCGTTGACGCCCTCATTCCCATCGGCCGCGGCCAGCGCGAGTTGATCATCGGCGACCGCCAGACCGGCAAGA
>VYDA01000560.1:0-750 GCA_009843665.1 Caldilineaceae bacterium SB0675_bin_29
GTTGTACATGCTGTGGGCGGATTCGCGGCCCTGGCTGCGGTCATCGTGCTCGGTCCGCGCATCGGACGCTTCGGCGGCGGCTCGACCAATCCGCTACCGCCCAGCAATATGGCGATGGCCGCGCTGGGAGTCTTCATCCTGTGGATTGGCTGGTACGGTTTCAATCCGGGAAGTCAGCTTGCCTTCACGGGCGCTGTCAATACGGATGCGGTTATGCTGATCGCTACCAATACGACGTTGGCGGCGGCATTGGGGACGTTACTGGCGATGATCTATGGCTGGGTCAAGACGGGCAAGCCGAACCTGAGCTACACGCTGAACGGTGCACTGGGCGGTCTGGTCGGCATCACGGCAAACTGTGATTCGGTCAATAACGTCGAGGCTCTGATCATCGGCGCAGTCGCCGGTGTGCTGGTGTGCGTAGGCATGGAGGCCCTGGAGAACTTCAAGATCGACGACGCAGTTGGCGCGTGGCCGGTACACGGGCTGTGCGGAATCTGGGGCGGGATTGCCACCGGTATTTTCGGAGGTCACCCGATTGTTGCACAGATAGTGGGTTCGATCGCGATTCCAGTGTGGGCTTTCGTGGCCGCTTACATTCTGTTCACAGTCATCAAGGCGCTGGGTGTGTTGCGCGTCTCTCCGGAAGAGGAGCAGGCAGGTCTGGACCTTTCCGAGCATGGTGTGGGCGCTTACCATCTGGTTGGCGAGGAGACGGGCTGAGCCGACTTGATTCAGAGGGGGATCTAG
>VYDA01000560.1:760-2787 GCA_009843665.1 Caldilineaceae bacterium SB0675_bin_29
CAGAGCGGAACACAGTTCCGTTTCTGTTAATCAGATTGACGACTGACAGGGAGCGTCCCTCTCGCGGAGTTTCTGATGGCGAGAGGGACGTTTTTTTTCTTCGGCCTCCTGCCGGTCGGTGCCGGACTCACAAGGACTCCTGCTGACCGTCCCCCGGTCAGAGCGCGGATTCCGGGCGTTGACACAGGTTATTCACCTTGTATAATCACAGTCCAGTGGGATTCCTTCAATAGCGCGTCCGCTTCGAGCCGGCAGAGGAGTACTCTGTTTTCGCGGGAAGGGACAGAAAGATCGTCGTCTTTCCCGCCCGTGGCTGCGCCCGAAGGTGCCAAGATCCTCAACGAGACCCCTGACAGATGCTCCCAGGCTCACTCACCGTGATCCCAGACAAGACAACCGAGTTGGAAAGATTCCTTGGAGAATCGGGCAATGATACGTAACAGCTTTGACGTGGGTCCGGAAGGCTGGCATTCGTACGACTACCACGGCGAGATCGTGACGGGGGCGGGGATTTTTGTGCTGACGACGTGGCAGAAGGAGGGAGGCGTCGATGGCGGAGGATGCATTTGGGCTGACCAGTCGCGCTGGAGTACGGACGTGCCCGAGAGGCCGATTTCGATTCTGGCACTGATCCATTACCGAAACTGGGTCGGGCTGGACCCCATCGATTTGAGGGGGTGCGAGGTGTCGGTGTACCTGAGGGGCGACGACCTGCGACTTTATAGCGCGGAGTGCTACTTCTGGGTACATGCCCCTGGTGTTCGATGGCATCTCTCGGGCAATCCGGTCCCGATCGTTGAGGGGCAATGGGCGCGAGAGCCGAGCAGGTTTCTCCTGGAGAACGACGAAACGCTTTGGCATCGCAGTTACAGCAGCGAAGAGTTCTGGCACCGCAGCTATCCGAAGGGCGGACCGCGACTAGACAGTGTGCTGGGAAACGTGCACAGTTACGGCTTTTCATTTGTCGGATTCAACCGGGAGGTGCAGGGAAGACTGTCGATGGCGGAGTTCGAGATCCTGCCTAGCAGATAGATGGAGAAGGGGGGAAGGAGTGCGGTGAAAGGGACAGGAGATGCGGGCAGGCAAGTCAGGCGTTGCGCTGAACTTGCGTGGTGTATCGAGTGGAAGGTAAAAACGAGATGACGGATCAAAGAGGCTCAGGCAGCGTCCCGATCGAGATCGGCTCGCGCCTTGAGCCGATGGTAGACGATTTCTTGATCGCGCGGTTGAGCGGGGGCGCGGCGTTGCGCTTGAACCAGCCTGTACCCCGCGAGGTGGCCCTGGTTACGGACAGGCCATGGGAGGGAAATTCGTGCACATCATTCGCGGTATTCCAGGATGGTGACATTTATCGCATGTATTACCTCGGCCGTCATTTTGCTGCGACGCAGACTTTGCGGGACGAGACTTCCCACCCGGACTTTGTCTGCTATGCTGAGAGCAGTGACGGGATCCGGTGGAAGAAGCCGGAGTTGGGACTGGTCGAATTCAATGGATCCAGCAAAAACAATATCATTCTCAGCAGCGAGGACAGCGCCTGTCCGTCGCGGGCGTTTGCGCCGTTCAGGGATGCGAACCCGGCTGCCGATCCTGACGCTCGTTACAAGGCGTGGGCGACGCGGTTTCCGATGCTGGACGGCACTGCGTCGCGGCCTGGGCACAGCTGGGAGGTGCCGGACGGGCTGCACGCGCTTAAGTCGGCCGACGGCATCCGGTGGACGCCAATTTGCGACGGGCCGGTGATCGCGGATGGTCTGCTCGACTCGCAGAACGTGGCCTTCTGGGATACGGTGCGGAGGGAGTACCGCGACTACCACCGCAACGAGTTCCGCGTCGAGAAGACAGGTGAAGAACCGTACGGCGGTCAAGAGCGTTCGGGGCCTATGGGGACCAGGGTGCGAGGTTCCCGTTACGGCCGCGATCTGCGTACGGCGACGTCGAGTGACTTTGTCTACTGGAACGAGCCGGAATATGTAGATTATACGCAGGGTCGTGTGGACGAGATTTACAACAACTCCATCATGCCC
>VYDA01000560.1:2797-4401 GCA_009843665.1 Caldilineaceae bacterium SB0675_bin_29
ATCATGCCCTATTTCCGCGCGCCGCAAATTTTCGTGGGGTTTCCAACCCGATATGTCGACCACGGCTGGTCGGAGGCGGTGGAGGATCTTCCGGAATTAAGCGAACGACGCCTGCGTGCCTCGGCGAGCGAACGTCACGGCAGCGCTTTGACGGATGCGATGTTTATGAGCAGTCGCGACGGCCACACCTTCAATTTGTGGCCGGAGTCGTTCATCCGGCCGGGTCTGCGGCCCGTGGACAACTGGGTTTACGGAGACGGCTATCCCGGTTGGGGTATCGTGACGACTCCCTCCCTGTTTGACGGGGCGCCGGAAGAATTGTCAATCTACGTATCGGAGGGCTACTGGCGGGGCGAAAGCATGAATCTGCGGCGCTATACGCTGCGGGTCGATGGATTCGCGTCGGTACAGGCGCCACTCAGCGGGGGCGAACTGGTGACGAAGCCCTTGACTTTTGCGGGCAATCGATTGCGCGTCAATTTTTCAGCCTCCGCGGCTGGCATTATCCAGGTGGAGATACTGCGGGACCAGATGGATGAATCAGTTGCGGGCTTTGGACTGGATGACTGCGTGGAGTTGCTTGGAGACGATATCGAACGTGTTGTTCGCTGGTCGGGAGGCGCTGATATAAGCCGATTGGAGGGAGTACCGGTCCGGCTGCGCTTCGTGTTGCGCGACGCGGACCTGTACGCTTTTCAGTTTGTAAAGATGTAACTTGGGTACAGGAAACCCATATAACCATGGCCAACTTGAACGAAGGCGCGAATCCTGTCGACATCGGCTCGCGCCTGGAACTGATGGTGGACGATTTTCTCGTGGCACGGCTAGGCGGCGCCGCCCGGCGGCATCTGAATAGCCCGGCTCCCCGGGATATTGCGTTGCAATTGGACGCGCCCTGGGAGGGAAATGCGAGCGGGGGCTTCACAGTTTTTGAGGACGGCGGTCGCTATCGCATGTACTACCGAGGCCAGAATTTTGTGTACGCCGGCATGGAGCTGGGCACACCGGGCGGCAAGTATATCTGTTATGCGGAGAGCACCGACGGCATCCACTGGGAGAGGCCGGAGCTTGGACTGGTCGAGTTCAATGGCTCCAGGAAGAACAACATTCTGATGGATGCAGGGGAGATATTGAACGGCATGTTTTCGCCGTTCAAGGACGGGAATCCCAAGTGTGCTGAAGAGTCACGCTACAAGGCATTTTCGTTGATGCAGCGCGGGGACGCGAGAGGGCTGTGGGCTTACGGATCGCCGGACGGTATCCATTGGTCGGCCATGAGCGACGGGCCAGTCATTACTGCGGGTTTGCTGGACACGCAGAATCTGGCCTTTTGGGACGGGGAGCGAGGCGAATACCGGGCCTACCATCGCAACGAGTTCCGGCTGCCTCAGACAGGAGAAGAACCTTATGGGGCTCATCCAGTTCAGGCAAGTAGCAGCGGCCAAAGAGTTGGGTCGCAAGGGTCTTTGCGAGGGTCACGCTACGGACGCGACATTCTCACTGCCACTTCGTCTGATTTCATCAACTGGACCGATTCCGTTTACGTCAACTACAACGAAGGCCGACCCAGCGAGTTGTACACGAACCAGGTCACGCCCTATTAC
>VYDA01000110.1 GCA_009843665.1 Caldilineaceae bacterium SB0675_bin_29
GACTTTGCGCAGGGCGGGGGTGTGACGGAGGAGAAGTTGGTGGATGTGCTGGGCGCGGCGGCGGCGGTTGTGCGGCGCGAGGTTGGCGGCTAGAGCCCATTCGGAAGGAAACGCGATTGCCTGTGGTGCGTATTGTGTATGTGTTGACATAAGGCTAATTCCGGCGTGGTTTGCAGATTGAGAAGGCGCCGCGCCGGTTGACAGGAAACGGGGAAATCTTCGAATGAAGAGCAACGAGGGCATGCCGATCCTGCCGGTCGAGACATACACTTCGCAGGCGTGGTTCGACCGCGAGCAGGAGCGGATATTTTCACATACTTGGGCCTTTGCCGGCCTGGTCGGGGATGTCAGCGAACCGGGGCAGTATGTGTCGGTGCAGGCAGGGCTGAACAACATTTTTATTGTGATGGGGCAGGACGGGCAGCTGCGGGCATTTCACAATATCTGCCGTCACCGGGGGACGCAGTTGCTGCGGGCGGTTGGCAATACGAAGAAGGTTATCACCTGTCCCTATCACGACTGGACGTACAGTCTGGAGGGCTGTCTGCTGTCTGTTCCTGACAGGAGGAATCAGTTTCCTGATTTGGATATGGCGGGTCTCGGGTTGAAGAAGGCGTCTGTGGCCAGCTGGCGAGGCATGATGTGGGTCCATCCTGACGAGAATGCCGATCCGGTGGAGGCGTGGTTTGGCGGTGTGGAACCTCATCTTGGTCCTCACAATGTGGATGAGCTGGTGGAGTATGAGAAGGGGCGCACCGAATACGATATTGCGGCTAACTGGAAGATCGTGGTCGAGAATTACATTGACGGCTATCACCTGGCTCATCTGCACTCGGGGACGCTGTCGATGTACGACCACAGGCGCATCGAGTCGGGGTTCGAGGGACCGCACTTTCATTTCTGGGAGCCGCTCAGTGCGGAATATGCTGCGGACGTGGAGAGGAACGCGCCGACGCCGCTGGTCATCCCGGCGGAGCAAGCAGGCGCGTGGGTGCCTATGCTGTTTCCGGGAATCGGACTGGCGGAGAATGAGGACTCGTGGTCGGTGTTTCATCTGACGCCGCTGGCGCCCGACCGCACGCGCGTATTGGTGCGCACGAAAATTGCCGACGCTTCATTGCTGGCGTTTGCTTCGCAGTCGATCCGCTCCTTCAACTTCTGGACGAAGCGGGTACGGGGCAAGTATGACAGCGAAGACGGCGACGATCCGATGGCGTCCGGCGACTTCATGCAGGAGGACATCTACGCGTGCGAGCAGCAGCAGCGGTCGCTAAAGAGCCCGTTTTTCGAGCACGGTCCGTCTGCGTTGAAGGGGGAGGCTGGTGTGCGGCGACACCAGGAGGTGGTGATGGAATGGTTGGGGGAAGAGCGGTGACCGGCGGACGGAACTCAGGTCAAACCGTCGTTGATGAGTCAGGTAAGGAAGTGCGGCGCGGGACGGTCAGTTGAATTAGCGTTCACTCCCGGATTCTTTGCCTCACTTGCATGCCGGGCTTGTCACTCATCGTCAGGTGCAGCCTGAATCGGCTTCTGATCATCAACATCGAGTGGAACTGCCATTCCGGCTCGGATATACTCTTCCTCCGTGTAATGCGCCCCGTCTGCGTGCCAGACTCTTGGTTCCATAGGTTCGCTGATGCGTCTGTAGAAGCCCTTTTTTCGCTGGATCTCCTCCTCGGTTGCCCCCTCTGCACGCAGTTCTTCTGCGACCGTCTTGAACCTGGCTTCAAAGAATTCTTCGTATTCGGCTCGCAATCTTTGGTTTCTTTCAGTTCTTCGCTTTCGCTTGGTCTCGACGTCTTCTTCCTGAGGTAGTTCCTGTTGTCTGTTGTCTGCGGGCATGGTAGTCTTTCGCCTTTTTTTGGATCCATGTCATGGCGGATCTGTTCGTTTTCGGGATTCTCTACAGTCACCGGATTGTTGCACAGTCGTTCGGTATTGGCCAGCAAAATACAGTGTTAGAGGGCAGTCCAAAATGGGTGATGGTACGAGGGCACCCACGAGGGGTGCCCCTACGGGGAGTGGCGAAGAGCTTGCGCGTTCCGTGCTATTTGTACAGACCGTTCTGGAAGCGGCGCAGGAGGGCGGCGGCAATTGCGCAGGTGTAGAGGAAGCCGACGGCTGCGACCCAGAGGTAGGGTTGGCCGGCGGTGGCGAGCCAGTAGCCTTTTGCCGCCCAGTAAGTGGGGGAGATGCCGAGAAGCCATTGCCATGGCTCGGGAACGAACCAGGCGGCGATCGGGACCAAGAGGAAGATACCGAGCCCTTTCATGATGGCAAGGCCTTCGACCTTGTTTTTGGCGAGGGCGGCGAGGATCAGGGCCATCATGGGGCCGAGGGGCGCGGCGGTGATGGCCAGGGGGAGAAGCTTTTCGACCGGGAGGACAAGAACGGCGATGAAGGGAACGACGAGGAGGATCCCCAAGACTGAGATGAGGGCGGGGGTCAAGGCACGGTAGAGGGCATAGGTGCGGACCGGCATGGGCGTCACCATGAGGGCGGTGAGGGTGTCCTGGTCTTTTTCGTCGAGGAGGAGGGTGCCGACGAGGAGACCTACGAGCTGGGGGATGACGAGCAGGCCGAAGAAGCTGACGATGAGGAGGTAGTATTGGCTGAGATCGAACCCGATGTTTTCCAGCAGACCGGCCTGCAGCCAAGGTAGAAGCCAGCGAAGGATGCCGCCAAGAATGAAAGGATAGACTATCAGAAACTGCAGCATCGAGTCGCGGCGGAAGTTCAGGAAGTCGCTGCGTCCCAGTGTGAAGCGTGCCCCCATCCTTACCTCCTCGGATTGTCTTCGAAGTACACGTCAACCAATCCCATAAACTCCAGGATTTATGAGCCGACCTGACGGGCGACGACCCGTTGCAGGGCTTTCTGTGCCCAGCGGGTGCCGGCGACGCAGAGCAGCGCGGCGTAGACCAGTGCGAAGATGAGCTGCCAGAGCGGGGCGTCGCCGAAGGAAGCGGTGAGCAGAATCATGCCGGGGCCGCTGGGCAGAAGATAGAGAACAGGGCCGGGTACGATCCCGAAGTAGGTGAGCAAGGGGATTTGCATGATGGCGAGAAAGAAGGCGCCAGGCACCAAGTATTCGCTGATGCCGTTGTAGCGGGCGGCGATGACGAAGCCCAGCAGGGAGAGAGGATACGACATGGCCAGCATGGCGATCACAAACCAGAGCCAGTTGAGGGCGGCGCCGTAGACGAGCAGGGTCACGGCGACGCCGACGGCGAAGGCGGCGACTGAGAGGACGACGGCTTTGGCGATCAGGTACTCCCAGGCGCGGAGGGGCGTGACGACCAGCCCTTCGAGAACGCGTTCGTTTTTCTCCAGGTAGTAGAGGCCGGGCATAAAGAAGAAACCGAAGACGCCCAGATCGATGAAGAGAATAGAGACGAGAAGAGGCTCGACGCCGGCGTCGGGGATCCAGTAGAGCATGAGGACCCAGACGGCGGCGACAAAGGCGGCGGCGTAGAAGATCCCCTGCCGGAACTGGACCGTGGTTTCCCAGCGCAGGAGCATGAGAAGCCGATTCACGTGAGGCTCCTTCCGGTCGTCTGGATGAAGATGTCCTCGAGGGTGGCCTCCTGGGTGTGGATAGTTTCGATGCGGTTGGTGCGCAGGATTTTGAGGAACTCGTCGCTGTCGCCGAGGCCGTCGAGGGGGAATTCGGCTTGCTGGGTGGGGGCGGAGGTCCCGTCGTGGTGGTATTCGACTGTGACGCGACGCCGGCCATGTTGGAGGCGCAGGTTGCGGGGGGAGTCGATGAGGGTGATTTCGCCGTCGACGATGAAGGCGACGCGGTCGCAGATCTGGTCGGCGACGGTCATGTCGTGGGTCGTGAGGAAGATGGTGCGGCCTTCTTCCTTCTGCCGGCGGAGGATGTCCTTGATCTTCTGACCATTGACGGGGTCGAGCCCGGTGGTGGGCTCGTCGAGGAAGAGAAGCTCCGGCTTGTGTATCAGAGAGCGCACGAAGTTGAGGCGCATCTGCATGCCCTTGGAGAACTGGCTGAGGCGTGTATCTGCGTCGTCCTCGAGGCCGACCATTTCGAGCAGTTGCGCTGGTTCGAGGGTGTCACCGCTGTAGAGAGAGCGGAAGAGGGAGAGGTTTTCGCCGGCGGTGAGCTTCTGGTAGTGGTTGGGCAGCTCGAAGGCGACGCCGACCTGCTCGTAGTAGCTGTCGTCCCATTGGTTGAGCGGTTTGCCGAGGACGGTTATGTTGCCCTGGAAGCCGCGCAGGAGGCGGATCAGCACTTTTTGGGTGGTGCTTTTGCCGGCGCCGCTGGGCCCGAGGAATCCGAAGATTTCGCCCTCTTGGATGGAGAAGTCGATGCCGCGGACGGCTTCGGCGCCGCCTGGATAGGTGTAAGAGAGGTTTTCGACGGAGAGCATCAATTC
>VYDA01000657.1 GCA_009843665.1 Caldilineaceae bacterium SB0675_bin_29
GTGCTATAGTTGCCGGGAAGTTGCCTCACTGTTTTGTCCACCGGATTTGACCAGCGCGATAGTTTGATAGATTACAATTTTGTAGAGAAGACATAGCGGCTTTGCGCCGAGGGAGGAAGGCACTATGGCGAGGGGTTCTGTATCACGTCGTGAGTTTATGAAGGGGGCGGCGGTTGCCGGCGGCGGGGTGCTGCTGGCGGGCTGTGCGCCTGAGCCGGCTGCGCCGGAGGCGGTGGCTGAGTCGGCGCCGATGGTGGCGATGACGGCAGAGGAGATTTTGACGCCGGCGGGGCTGATGCCGGGGTCGCCGGACCATGCGAAGGGCTGGACGACGGATCTGCCGGACCTGCCGGAGGGGATGCCGCTGAATCCGGCGGTGACGATCACTTCGTTTACGCGCACGGACGCGGATACGCGGTTCCAGGGCGACGACGACATTTACGACAATATCAGCCTGCGCTACATCAAGGCGCTGTTCGGCATCGAGTACGATATCCCGTGGACGTATGTGCAGGGCGAGGAGCGCGACCAGAAGATGAACCTGGCGATGGCGGCCGGCGATATTCCGGACTTGATGCCGGGGATCGGGCTGGCGATGTTCCAGGACATGGTGGCAGGCGAACTGGTGGCGGATATTACGGACGTCTATGAGGCGACTGCACACCCGAAGTGGGTCAAGGAGTCGCAGGCATGGGGCGATAACCAGCTGTGGGCGTACGCGGAGGTGGACGGCCGCAAGATGGCGTTCCCGAGCATTGCCCAGGCAGGCCAGGATGAGCAGATTCTGTTTATCCGCACGGACTGGCTGGACAAGGTGGGGATGGATGCGCCGACGACGCTGGAGGAGATGGAGGCGGTGGCGGAGGCTTTCGTCACGAACGATCTGGGCGCGGGTCCTCCCGGCACGACGGTTGGGGTGATGGCGTCGCGGGATTTGCAGAGCTGGTACGGCGGCCTGGGGCCGGTCTTCGGCGGGTTTGGCGTGCTGCCGTCGTGGTACTCGAGTGTGAGCACGTTCACGAAGGACGGGCAGGGCGGTCTGAAGTTCGACGGCATCGATCCGGCGATGAAGGATGCCTTGACGCTGGTGCGCCGCTGGTACGAGAAGAAGATCCTGAGCCCCGACTTTTTCACGAAGGGTTACCAGGAGAACCGCACCGAGGTCGAGGGCAACCGTGTGGGCATGAACTACACGCATCCCTGGGGCGGTGTGGTTGCGGGGGCGATCGGCAGCATGGCGAACGATCCCGAGGCTAGCTGGGACTGGTTTGACGTGCCGGCAGGCCCGGTGCGCAAGGGCAAGAACTACTTCAGCCCGCTGCGCACAGGCGTGTTCCCGTTCCGCAAGGGTTCTGACCATATTGACAAGATCCTGATGCAGGCGAACTTCGAGGCGGAGATCGTGCTGAGCCCGCAGCGGCGCTATCACGGCTTTGAAGGGCACAATTACGAGTGGGTGGAAGGCGAGGACAGGGTTGTGCCACTGTCCGGCGGCACGCACGGGTACGGCATCATCAATACGCGGGGCGGCGCCAACATCAGCCCGACCTCGAACATGAACAACATTCAGTGGAAGCTGAATTATAAGGAGACGGTGCCGCGCGACGAGTGGGACGCGATGATGGAGCTGCTGCTGGACGACCCGACGGGCCTGCAGACGATGCAGGACGAGGGCTGGCTGTTCCTGGCAGAGCATTCGCTGGCGGACACGATCCGCAATGAATGGAATGCGGCGCCGACGGAGCTGCAGAAGGAGAAGTGGACGCAGCTGCAGACTCTGACGGATGAGACCTATTTCGCGATCATCACCGGCCAGTTGCCCGTGGACGCGTTTGACGAGTATGTGACGACGTGGCTGGCGCAGGGCGGAGAGGCGGTTTTGGCCGAAATCAATGAGTGGTGGGCTGCGAAGAGTTGATGAGTTTTTAGTTTCGAGTTTTTAGTTTTTAGTGGATAGTGGGCGCTGGCCTGCTATCCACTACTTTTTGTTATGCACGTACTGGCTCCGGTTGTAGATGATCTGAAGGAACAGGCGAGCAGGTTTGTTCGTTTTTTGCCGCGGTTGTGGCCGCTGTACGTGATGGTGATCCCGGCGCTGATTCATCTGGTGCTGTTGAGCTATTATCCGATGTACGGGATCCGGATCGCGTTCCAGGATTACAAGCCGGCGCTGGGGTTTGCGAAGTCGCCGTGGGTGGGGTTGAAGCAGTTCCAGCTGATGCTGGAGAACCCGTCGTTCTGGCAGATTTTTCGCAATACGATCGTGATTGCGACGTCGAAGATCGTGACGCTGCAGTTCTGTGCAGTTATCCTGGCGCTGCTGCTGAACGAGGTGCGGAAGCTGTTTTACAAGCGGAGTGTGCAGAGCCTGGTGTACCTGCCCTATTTTCTGTCGTGGATCGTGCTGGGCGGGATCATGCTGGAGATGCTGGGGTCGGCGGGGGTGGTGAACCAGCTGCTGCAGCGGGCGGGTGTGGAGCAGCCGATCATCTTTTTGGGGAACAACCGGACGTTTGTGCCGACGCTGGTGGCGAGCCATTTGTGGCAGCAGGTGGGGTGGGCGACGATCCTGTATCTGGCGGCGCTGACGAGTATTGATCCGCAGCTGCTGGAGGCGGCGGCGATCGATGGGGCGGGGCGTTTTCAGCGGGTGCTGTATATCATTTTGCCGGGCGTGCTGCCGACGCTGCTGCTGGTGCTGTGTCTGGACTTCGGGCTGCTTTTCAATGCTGCGGGGTTCGACCAGGTGCTGAATCTGTACAATCCGGCGGTGTATTCGACGGGTGATATTCTGGACACGTGGATCTATCGTGAGGGGCTGCTGGGCGCGCGTTTCAGTCTGGCGACGGCGGTGGGGTTGGTGCGGTCGGTGTTGGGGCTGATTTTGATTGTGGTGAGTTTGCGGTTGATTTCGCGGTTTACAGATTATCAAGTGTATTGACAGCAGTGGTCAGTGGACGGTTTAGGCTGCGGGCCTCACCGTTGACTGTGGAGTTGGAATTCACGCCGGCGAAAACAGGAACGCCTGCTTCACCACTTTGTGGAAAGGAAAGAAACAATGACAGACCATACAGTTTCGCGACGCGCATTTGTCAAGACGGCGGCTGTGGCGTCGTTGGGGATAGCCCTGGCGGCCTGCCAGCCGATACCGCCCATGGACGACGCTGAACCGGCCATGGGCCAGGTAACCGCCGCCCAGGTGACGGACGCCGAAAGCCTCAAGGCCTGGGTCCTCGCAGCCCACGCCGAAATCCAAAGGATCGCCATAAACCTGGACGCAGCGGCGAAGCTCAAGCAGTGGGTGAAAACGGAGGGCGACTGGAAATCCGGCTCGACCTTCCTCATCATCTTCGCGGCTAACGGAAACGTCTACGCTCACGGGAACGACCGTGGCGCCGAAGACAGAAACCTGCTCGACATGGAGGACGAACGCGGAACCAGGGTCGTCGAGGAACTCCTGGCGGCCGCTGCACAGGGCGGCGGTTTCGTCGAATACTACGACGACGGGCTGAAGACGGCATACGCCGTCCCATTCAGACGACAGTTCGTGCTCGTCGGCGGCTACTCGCAGGACGTCTCCGATGTCGAAGTCCGCATCGCCGATCTCCCCAGGCCCGCGGTCACCGCCTCCGAAGTCGTGGACCGCGAGACACTGATCACCTTTGTGGAAGAGGCGGCCAGGATCTACCAGGAGGCCCTCAGGTTCGAAGGCGGTCCCCCCCTCGTCGAGATCAAGAACGCCTTCCGGGTGGAAGGCGGTGACTGGAAGACAGGCTCCATCTACCTGTATGTCGTGAGCGGCGGGGGCGTCACCCTGTTTCAAGGCACCGAGCCCTTCCGCGAAGGCAATCCCACAGACATGACCAGGACCGACGTCAATGGCGTGCCGTTTGCCGAGGAGTTGATCGGAGGCGCACGCCGCGAAGGGCGGAAGTTTTTGCGGTATCACTACGACGACCCCTCCATCGAAGGTGACGAGGACACCGGTTCCCCCAAGCTCGGCTACGCCGTCAGCCTCCAGGTTGGCGAATCCGAAGAGAAGATGGTCATCGGCTCCGGCATCTATATCCCTGAAGACGAGGAGTGACCCCCGGCGCCATGCCGGCGCCCACTGGGGGGCGCCGGCGTGGGACTGCAGTGGTCAGTGGTTAGTGGTTAGTGGTCAGAGAGGCCGTGGTTGGTTGGGGAGTGTAGATGAACAGGGCGGAGCGGCGGGGGTTTGGGTCGCGGGTTTTTGATATATTCAATCATACGTTCCTGCTGGTGCTGGGGCTGTCCTGCGTTATTCCGTTGATTCATTTGCTGGCGCTTTCGTTCAGCGACCGGGCGGCGGCGACGGGGGGGCTGGTGACGCTGTGGCCGGTGCGGCCGACGTCGATCACGTATGAGA